>CAJAXU010000021.1 GCA_903948045.1 uncultured beta proteobacterium
CTGCGCAACGCTTTTCGGAAATGCCTGACTAAAGCGTCGTTATTATTCAATTTTTCAAGTGGTTTTTGGCGATATGCGGCTTTCCCATCCATCCGCCGGTATTGAAAATCCAAAAGTTATAAGGCTGTTGGCTTTTTTCATTCAGAGTGCGTCCATCCCCGGCACCGCAACGTCGTCCCTCACAGCCTTGCCTTCCCCTGTCACTGCGCCAATCCGACAGTGGGCCCAAAGCCCAGCGTGAGCCGCATTCTGCGCAATACGTCTGATGTTGTGAGCGGCAAATGCGCGTGTAGGGATTGCAAAACTTTTGCGCGCTTAATGCCCCCTAGCGTGGTGTAGTTCAGCACTCGGCCAGCGCTTCATACCTTGAGGGCATTGTTGCTGCTGGCCCGGCCCAGAAAAAACTCATCAAACAGGGTCACCAACGCCGGCCATTCCTGGCCAAAGCGTTCCCGGTTGACAAAGTAGGCCTCGCAGCCCACGGCAAAAAATTCGGCCGGGGCGGTGGCGGCGTAGGGGTCCAGCCAGGGTTGCGGGCCGCCAAAGCGCTGGGCCATGGACAGGGCTTCCTTGAAGTCGCGGTAGGCTTCCTGCATCACGCTCTGCCAGCGCCGGGCCAGCGCACGGCTGGGTAGGGGCGGGCAGCCGTCGGCCACGCCGTCGCGCATGTCCAGCTTGTGAACAAATTCATGGATGACGACGTTGTAGCCGTCGTCAATGGATGCCTCCTGCACATCTTGCCAGCTCAGCGTGACCGGCCCGCCGGGCATGGCCTCGCCGCTGAGTTCCTCCATGTAGTGGTGTACCACGCCGGCGTCGTCATGCACTTCGCGCGGCGCCAGCATGGCGCCGGCGTGCACCACGATGCCACTGAAGTCGTCGTACCAGTGCAGGCCCAGCCTCAGCACCGGCAGGCAGGCCTGGGCGGCTATTGCCAGCGCCATCTCGTCGGTGATGATCAGGCCGTGTGCGCCATTGAACTCTTTGCTGCCCAGAAACTGCGCGCTCAGCAGCCTTAGCTGCTGCAGCTCAGCCGGCTCGCGCGCGGCCAGAAAGGGGTGGCGCGCCAGGGTGGCGTCCCACAGGGCTGGCGGGATGGTGGGGTCGCGTCGGAATCGCATCAGACCGCCATTCAACCACCAAATCCGTGCCGCCCGGGCTACGCCAGCCCAAAAAGTGCGGCCCGCGCCTTTATATTAGCGCTTGGTGTGGTCGGGCGGATGCCCACCGTGTTGCCCCTTTTGCCGGAGCCAGCCCTTGGCCAATAACGCTGCCCTGTTTTTTACCGTCGCCATGCTGATGGTCACGGCCTATTTTTTGCTGGGCTCGGTGCCCTTGCTGGCGACGGTTAAAGCATGACGTTCGAACTGCACCAGGGCTACCTGCCCACCGCCATCGGCCGCGTGGTGGAGATGCATGCGCGCTATTACAGCGTGCTGGTGGGTTTTGGCCTGCCGTTTGAGGCCAAGGTAGCGCGCGAGCTGGCCGAGTTTTGCCAGCGCTATGACGCCGGGCGCGATGGCCTGTGGCTGTTGCTGCAAGACGGCCGTATAGAAGGCGCTATTGCCATCGACGGCAGCAAGGCGGCCGAGCAGGGCGCCCACTTACGCTGGTTCATCACCTCCGACACGGTGCGCGGCACCGGGGCCGGCACGGCCTTGCTGAGCGCGGCCATGGCATTTTGCCAGGCACAGGGCTACCAGCGCACCTACCTCTGGACCTTTGACGGCCTGCCTGCTGCCCGCCACCTGTATGAAAAATTTGGCTTCGGTTTGGTGCATCAGCAGCCTGGCAGCCAGTGGGGCCGCGAGGTGACCGAGCAGCGCTTTGAGCGCCCGCCTAGTCCGCCTGCGGCCAGCCGCCCTTAGCCTGGGTTGTCGGCCCGGTCAGTCTTTGCCGCCGCTGCGCCAGATCGAGATCAGCAGCCACAGGCTGCCCAGCAGCGCACCCATGAAGCCGAGCAGACCAAAAAAGGGCAGGCCCAGCAGGGTGGGGCCGCCGGGCACGGTCATGACGATGGACGAGCCGATGATCAGCGCCGCCACCACAATGCCCACCACCAGCCGGTTGGCGGCGCTGTCGAGCTGGTTGCCCACGCGTTTCAGGTGCAGCACGTCGATGTGGATTTCCAGCCGGCCGCGCCGGGCCGCGCGCAGCAGGCGCGACACATCCTGCGGCAGGCCGCCCACCAGCGACAGGATGTCCCTGACGCCATTCCAGCCCCGCTGCAAGATGGCAGAGGGGGCGTAGCGCGCACGCAGGGTTTTTTGCAGCAGGGGCAGGGCCTCGCTGGCCATGTTGAAGTCGGGGTCGAGCTCGTGGCCCATGCCTTCGAGCGACACAAAGGCCTTGATCAGCAGGCTCAGGTCGGGCGGCAGGCGCAGCTGGTGCTGGCGCAGGATGGCCATCAGGTCCGACAGCATGGCGCCCAGGCGCAGCTGCTTGAGCGCCACACCGTGGTACTGCTGGACAAAGCCCTGGATCTCCGAGGCCAGACTGTCTTCGTCGTTCACGCCGTCACCCGTCCACTCGACCATCACATCGGCCACCCGCTGCGGCGCGCGCTGCACCAGGCCCATCAGCAGGCGCATCAGCTGGTCGCGGCGCGCGTCGCTGAGCCGGCCCACCATGCCAAAGTCGATGAAGGCAATGCGGTTGCCGGGCAGGTAAAACACATTGCCGGGGTGCGGGTCGGCGTGAAAGAAGCCGTCTTCCACGATCATTTTCAGCACTGCTTGCGCGCCCCGGCGGGCCAGCACCTTGCGGTCCAGGCCAGCCTGGTCAAGGCGGCCAAGTTGCCGGCCCGAAACACCCGGGATGAAGGCTTGCACGCACACCCGCTCGCCGGTCCATTCCCAGTACACGCGGGGAATCACGATGATGGGCAGCGGCGGTGCGGCGGCTGCCGGCTGGCCGGGGGCGGGCACGGCTTCGTCTGTGTAGCCGACAAAATTTTGCGCAATGCGTTCGGCGTTGCGGCACTCGCTGGCAAAGTCGAGCTCGCGCCGCAGTGACCGGGTGAATTCGCGCACCACCTCGCGGGGCTGGAAGGCGCGCAGCTCGGGGCTTTCGCCCTCGGCCAGTTCGGCCAGCCGGGCCAACCAGCGCAGATCGGCTTCGACTGTCAGCCGAATGCCGGGCCGGCGCACCTTGACCACCACCTCGGCGCCGTCGTGCAGGCGTGCCCGGTACACCTGCGCCATGGAGGCCGCCGCCAGCGGCTGCGGATCGAAGGCGGCAAACACGGTGTCCGGCGGCGCACCCAGGTCTTCGGTGAGTTGCTGGCTGATCTCTGTGAAGGCGACGGCATGGGCGCTGTCCTGCAGCTTGCTGAACTCGGCAATCCACTCCGGCTCAAGCAGGTCGATGCGGGTGGCCAACAGCTGCCCGAGTTTGACAAAGGTGGGGCCCAGGGCCTCCATCGCGCGCCGAACCCGGGCCGGTGGGTCCAGGTGGGCCAGTTCTTCGGCTTCGTGCCAGTGCAGGGCGCGCCCAGTTCGCTCCAGGGCGTTGGCCAGGCCCATGCGGCGGACCATGTCGCCAAAGCCATAGCGGATCAGGACCGATGCGATGTCGTTGAGGCGACCCAGGTCGCGCACCGTGGTCAGGGCCTGCCACAGCATCAGTGGCTCCGGCGTGGCAGGGTGTTGGCCAGGGCGGCGTCAGCGGTCTTCATCCGCCCCACTATAGACGATCACCGCGCCCTGCCGGCCAGACCCACGCGCCTGTATTTTTTTAGACGTTTTTGACGCGCAGGCCCCGTGGAATATCGCGAGCTTGCTATCAATTTTGAACTACTTCAAAGCGCGCACGTAACGCAGGCCCAGGCCGAACTGGGTCGGTGCCTCGGCGTCGTGGCCGGGCTGTAGGCGCAACTGGCTCAACACGCTGAGCTTGCCGCCGATGCGCAACGGCGTGGCGTAGCTCAGTTCCAGGTCACGCTCGGTGCCGCTGGGGGCCAGGCTGACCGCCTGGCTGGCGTACTGCAGGCTGCCATCGACCTGACTTTGCGACACCGCGCTGTAAACCTGCAGGCTGCCAGAGATGGTCTTGAGCGGCATGGCCAGGGTCAGGCCCAGCCTGTCGCCGTTGCGCCAGACGTCCTTGCGGGCCAGGCCCAGGCTCCAGGCGGCGGTTTGCGAGCCGCTGGCGCCTTCAATCAGTGAGGCCGCCGAGTTGTCGTAGCCGGCCGTGAGACCCAGCGTGGCCATGGCCGAAAGGGTGGTCTTGGGTGCCACCGGCAACGAGCCGGCCAGCGTCATGAAGGTGGTGCGGCCCTGCGCCTGCAGCGCCAGGGCGCCGCTACCGGCCAGGCCCAGTACCGAGTTGGTCTCTTGCAGCTGGCCCAGCGTCAGCACGCCGGTCATGTTGCCCATCTGCTTTTGCAGCTCCACCGTGGCCAGCGAGCGGGCAGCCACCGGCGAGCTGGCGGCCTGCGTCATCACGCCCCAGCGCAGCACAATGCCATCATCCAGCGTGCTGCTGTAACCCAGATGCGTCGCCGATTCGGCCATGGCAAAGTAGGGCGCATTGAAGCGGCTGCTCTCGCTGCCCAGGTTCAACGGCGTGCTGCCGGTGGCGTCCAGGCCGAAGTACTGGCCGGCGGTGCCGCCGGTGCCAAAGCCGAAGCCGGCGCCTCGGTCGTCGGCAAAGCGGTAGCTCATGCGCGCCAGCTTGAGCGGTGCTGCGCTGTCGGTGGCGCTGGGGTGGTCAGCCGGGTTGCCGATCTGGCTGTATTCGGCCGAGAAATTGACGCCCTTGGTGGCCGCGGTGGTGCTGGTGGCGGCCGGAATGGCGGTGCCAGTGCCGGCGGTGCCGGTGGTGGTGGTGGCGAGGTTGACAACAAAGCCGCGGTTGAACTTGTCCACCGCCGTGGCGTTGACGCCCTTCAGGCCCGAGGCCTTGCCGCCCTTGGCACTGGCCAGTGCGGTGCCGGCAAAGTTGACCACGGTGCCGGTGCGGGTGCCGACATTGAGGCTGCCAATCGGCTGCAAGGACGCGCCGATATTGACCACCCCCCAGCCGTACACCGGGTCGGCCGTGGTGCGCGCGGCGCAGGCAGCAGCGGTCAGCGTGGTGCTGCACAGGCGCGTGGCGGACTGGAAGATGACCTGGGCCAGATCGGGCGCGGTCAAAAAGTTCCAGTTGCTTTTGATCAGTGCGGCCTGCCCGGCCACGATGGGCGTGGCCATCGAGGTGCCGGACATGTACACGTAAGCGTTTTGCATGCTAGGTACCGAATAGCTTGACGCCACGTTCACGCCGGGCGCGTACACCGTCCAGTTGGCCAGGGTCGGGTCGACATTGCTGAAGCTGGCGCGCTTGTTGTTGGCATCCACCGCACCCACGGCGATGATCTGGCCCTTGGCCCAGGTGGCCTTGGCAAACTCGGCCGGCCAACTGGCGCGGTTGGTAAAGCCGTCATTGCCGAGCGCGGCGGTGATCAGCGTGCCCTTGGTCACGGCGTTCTGGATCGGGGTTTGCAGTGACAACGCGTTGGAACCCAGGCTCAGCGACACGATGGGGGCTTTTTGGACGTTGACCGTCCAATCAATGCCCCGCTGGATGGTGAGCGAGTCCGCGCTGCCGGTCTGGAACACCTTGGCCATCACCAGCTTGGCGCCTGGCGCCACGCCCTGGGTCAAACTGCCATTGGCCAGGCTGCCGGCGATCAGGCCCGACACGTGGGTGCCGTGGCCGATCTGGTCGGTGACATCGGTGCTGCCGGTGAAGGCGTTGTAGGTGGCCAGTACCTGGCCCTTGAGCGTGGGGTGGGTGAGTTGCAGGCCCGAATCCACCACGCCGACCGTGACGCCGGCGCCGTTGCCGGTACCGAGCTGGTTGGCATAAGGCGTGCCGAGCTTGGTCAGCCAGCCTTGGTAGGAGCGGGCCCGGTTTTCAGCGACGGTGGGCGCGGCCTTGACCAGCGTGGCGGCCGAGGTGACCGGTGCGGCGGCCTGCAGCGACACCACAATATCGTCGGTTTCAGGCGTGGCGGCTTCGGTTTGCGCGAAGGCGGGGGCGCACAGGGCTGCCAGCAGTGCGGCGTTGAGGGGGTTTAACTTCAGCATCTGACGCCTTTCAAGTTACTTGAAACCAAAAGGGCGACGCTCAACCAGTTGGGGCCATCACGGTGACCTTGTCCGGTAGCCCCGCTGGCATGACACGTGTGTGTCGAAGCCCGGTGGCTTTGCGTCCCCGACTTTCGTCGGGTTTGCCCTTGTCAGCTTGGCTCACCTTGAGCCCGCCTTGCTGACCGCGACATTAATGACCTATTGACATTAATCAAGTCAAAAGTTTAGCGCAAAAAAGCGGGGCGGCTGAATTTTTTTCAGGGACTGGTCAGGTCGAGCAAGCTGCGTGCAATCACTTTGGTGGCGCGACGCAGGTCCTCCAGGTCCAGCCGCTCATCGGCCCGCTTGGCGTGCGACTCTCGCACCGTGCGGGGGCCGGCGCCGTAGATCACGCCGGGGATACCGCGTTCTACATACAGGCGCACATCGGTGTAAAGCGGCGTCCCCACATCCGGGATTGGTTCGCCAAACACGGCCAGTCCGTGTTTCTGGATGGCCTTGACCAAGGGCTGATTGCCAGCGAGTGGCTTCATCGCGCGCGACAGCAGCAGGCGGCGCACGTCCACTTGCAGTTGCCGGCCACCACGGGCTGGCCAGAAGCTGGCCGCCGCTTGCGCGATGGTGCTGCGCAATGCGGCCTCGACGACCGTCGGGTCTTCTTCGGGGATCATGCGGCGGTCGAGTTTGAAGACCACCGTGCCGGGAATCACATTGGTGTTGGTGCCGCCCTGGATCTGGCCCACATTGAGGTACGGGTGGGTAATGCCTTCTACGCTAGAGCTGATCTGCAGGTAGTCGTGGTTGAGGGCATAGAGCGCCGACAAAATGTGCACGGCGCCTTGCAGCGCGTCGGTGCCACTGTCGGGAATGGCTGCATGCGCCATGTCGCCGTGGACCGTGACTTCAAGCTGCAGGCAGCCGTTGTGCGCCACCACCACCTGGTAGCTGAAACCGGCCGCGATCATCAGGTCGGGTTTGGTCAGACCGTTTTTCAGCAGCCAGTCCGGCCCCAGCTCACCACCGTATTCCTCGTCGTAGGTGAAGTGCAACTCGACACTGCCCTTGAGTTGGGCACCTAGGGATTCCAGGGCGCGCACGGCGAAGGCGAAGGTGGCCATGTCCCCCTTGCTGACCGCCGTAGCGCGCCCGTACATCTTGCCGTCGACGATGTCACCGCCATAGGGCGGGTGGGTCCAGCCCTCGCCGGGCGGCACCACATCGCCATGGGCGTTGAGGGCAATGGTTGGGCCGTCGCCGTAGTGGCGGCGCACGATCAGGTTGGTGATGCTTTGCAGACCCAGCGCCTGCACCTCGGCGGCGGGTACGGCATGTTTTTCGGCCATCAGGCCCATGGCGGCCAGCAGTTCGGCGGTGCGCTCCGCGTGCGGCGCATTGTTGCCCGGCGGGGTGTCGGTCGGCACTTGGATCAGCGCTTGCAGAAACGCCACTTCTTCATTGAAATGCGTGTCGATCCATTGGTCGATGGCCTCGTAGGCGGCTTGTGGGGTCATGAAAGCTCCGTGGCAAGTTGAAAAAGCAGGTTCTGAAAGGCGATCACGCAGAGCTCAGCGTCATGGTTGGTGATTGATTCCAGCGGGTTGTGGCTGATGCCGGCGTTCAGGCCGCGCACGAACAGCATGGCCTGGGGCATGATGGTATGCAGCTTCATGGCGTCGTGGCCGGCGCCGCTGGGCAGGCGGTATGGCGTCAGCCCCATGGCTTGCACCGCCTGTTCCCAGCGCTGTTGCCAGGTCGGGTCGCTGGGCGCGGCAGCCGCCTGCATGGTCTGCTCCAGCCGGAAGCTGACGCCTCGCCGTGCACAGATGCGGGTGAGCTCGGCCTGTACGTCGGCGGCACAAACATCGCGCACCACATCGGTGGTGGCGCGGATGTCGAGGCTGAAATTGCAGCGTCCCGGCACCACGTTGATGGAGCCGTTAGGCACCTCCAGCATGCCCACCGTGGCCACCAGGTCGGGCACGGCTGCGGCGCGTTGTTCGACATACAGTGCCAGTTCGGCTGCGGCGGTGGCCGCGTCACGGCGGCGGTCCAGGGCGTGGTGCCGGCATGGCTGGCCATGCCCATGATTTGGCCGAGGTAGCGCACGCTGC
>CAJAXU010000022.1 GCA_903948045.1 uncultured beta proteobacterium
CCTGAATTCATGGCCCTGATGAAGCTGGGTGTGCTGCGGTTCACCCCGCATGTGGCCAACCCGGAGCTGCGGCTGATGACGGCGCCTGACCTCCAGGCCTTTTTGGACCGGGTCGACGTGCTGGTGTACGCCAGCGGTGCCGACGCCATCTTGCGTCAACTGCCGGCGGGCCGTCAGGCCATTGAATTCAGGTACGTGCCCGACCCGCACGCCATCGAGCAAACGCTCATCCCCGCGATTGAGCGGCTGCGCAGCCAATCGGTATTTCAAAAAGAAAGAACCCCATGAAGATCAGTGACATGAATTGGCTGCAGGTCGAGCAGTACCTGGCCTCGGATGACCGGGCCGTGGTGCCCATCGGCAGCACAGAGCAGCATGCGTATTTGAGCCTGTCGGTGGACAGCATTTTGAGTGAGCAGGTGGCGGTGGATGCTGCGATGCCGCTGAACGTGCCGGTATTCCCGGTGCTGGCCTATGGCATCACGCCGTACTTCATGGCCTATCCCGGCACCGTGTCGTTGCGCACCGAGACCTACCAAAGCCTGTTGACCGATATTCTGGACAGCCTGCGCAGCACCGGCTTCAAACGCATCCTGCTGGTCAACGGCCATGGCGGCAACGCGCCCGGGCTGATTGCGGTCAACCGGTGGCTGGAAGCCAACCCGGGCTGCAAGGTGCGCATCCACAACTGGTGGAACGCTCCTAAGACCTTTGCCAAGGTCAAAGAGATCGACCCGGTGGCCTCGCACGCCTCCTGGATGGAAAACTTTCCCTGCACCCGCCTGGCCGGCGTGGTCCAGCCCGACCTGCAAAAGCCAATGGTTGACCTGGCGCTGATGCGCACGCTGGGCCCAACTGGTGTGCGCGAACTGATCGGCGACGGCAATTTTGGCGGCTGCTACCAGCGCTCGGACGAGGACATGCAGGCGGTCTGGTCCGTGGCAGTAGAAGAAACTCGTACCCTGATCGACGCCCTGTGAACCAAAGCGCACACATGAACCAAGACACCATCCTGATCTGGGGCGCCGGGGCCGTTGGCGGCACACTGGGCGCGTATTTGGCCCGCGCCGGTGAAGACGTGCTGCTGGTGGACATTGCAGAGGACCATGTGGCAGCCATGAACCGCGACGGCCTGGCCATCGAAGGACCGGTCGAACAATTCACCCAGCCGGTGCGGGCAGCGACGCCAGCCCAAGTCAGCGGCAGCTTCCGCCGTGTGATCCTGGCGGTGAAGGCGCACCACACGCAACAGGCTGTGCGTGCGCTCAAGCCCCATCTGGCCGACGATGGCTCGGTGCTGTCGGCGCAAAACGGGCTCAATGAGCTGCTGATCGCCGCAGAGGTGGGCACAGAACGCACTGTTGGCTGCTTCGTTAATTTTGGTGCGGACTGGCTCGGGCCAGGGCGCATCCTGCTGGGTAACCGGGCCACCGTGGCACTGGGCGAGCTCGATGGCCGGGCCAGCGCCCGCGCTGCCGACTACCACCGCCTGCTGCGGCTGTTTGAACCGGCTGCGGTCCTTACACCCAATATCTGGGGGTATCTGTGGGGCAAGCTCGGCTACGGTGCCATCTTGTTTGCCACCGCGCTGACCGATGCCTCCATGTCGGACAACCTAGCCTCCGAACCGCACTTTTCCGTGTTTCACCGCCTGGGCCGCGAGGTGATGGCCGTGGCGCTGCAGCAGGGGGTGACGCCGCTGGGTTTCAATGGCTTTGATCCCTTGGCCTTCATGCCCGACGCGCCAGAGGCGCTGGCGCGGCGCTCGGTGGCCGACATGGCCGAATTCAACCGTCACACGGCCAAGACCCATTCGGGCATCTGGCGGGACCTGGCGATTCGCAAGCGCAAAACCGAAGTCGATGCCCAGATCGCCATCATTGCCGAGATCGGGGCCAAAGCCGGCATTGCCACCCCGACGATTGACCGACTGGTGGCACTGATTCACGACATCGAGGACGGCCGCCGGCCGCAGTCGTGGGCCACGCTTGACCAACTGTTGACACCATGAAGCTCGATCTGTCGGGCCGACGGGCCATCGTGACCGGTGCGGCGCAGGGGATCGGCCTGAGCATCGTGCAGGCCTTTGTGGCCGAGGGCATGCAGGTGACGGCGTTTGACATCGACGGCGCCGGCCTGCAGGCCGCCCATACCGCCGGTGCCCTGCGAACCACCGCTATCGACCTGGCGCAGCGCGACAGTGTGACCCGCGCCGTGCATGAGGCGGCTGACCAATTTGGCGGCCTGGATATTCTGGTGAATTGCGCCGGCGGTGTGCGCGGTCAGGTTGGCCGCCCGATTGACGAGATCACCGAGCAGGACTGGCTGGTGCTGTTTGAGGCCAATGTGCATGGCGCTTTCTGGTGCGCCCAGGCCAGTGCCGGCCATCTCAAGCGCAGTGGCTTCGGCCGCATCATCAACATTTCCTCTGGTGCCGGCCTGCGCCCCAGCCTGACCGGGATCCAGGCGTACACCGCTTCCAAGCACGCCTTGGTCGGCCTGACCAAGCAGCTCAGCCTGGAGCTGGGGCCGCACGGTATCACCGTCAACAGCGTGGCGCCGGGATTTGTGTTGTCTAACCCGTCGACCCAGCGGCAGTGGGACAGTTACGGGGCAGACGGCCAGCAGCGGTTGCTTGACAGCATCCACACCAAGCGGCTGGGCCGGCCGCAGGACATTGCCAACGCGGTGACTTTCCTGGCCTCGGATGCGGCCAGCTGGATTTCCGGGCAAGTCCTTAGTGTCGATGGCGGACGCTCCTGAGGCCGCTCGCTGCTGTCCAACCCGATCCATGTTTTACCCAGGCCGACCATGACCCAAGACGTATCCGCTCCCTCCACCTTCAGCCTGGCCGTGCACGGTGGCGCCGGCACGATTCTGCGCAACACCATGACCCCTGCGCGCGAGGCGGCCTACCACGCCGGCTTGCGCCGGGCCCTGGAAGCCGGGCGCCTGGTGCTGGCCGCAGGCGGCGCAGCGCTGGATGCCGTCACCGCCGCGGTGATGGCACTGGAAGATGAGCCCCTGTTCAACGCCGGTCGTGGCGCGGTGTTCACCAGTGCCGGCAAGCAGGAGATGGACGCGGCCATCATGGATGGCCGGGACCGCGCTGCGGGTGCGGTAGCCGGCATCTGCGGACCGCGTAACCCGATCTTGGCAGCGCGTGCGGTGATGGAGCGCACCGAGCATGTGCTGCTGATCGGCGAGAGTGCGCTGGCATTCTGCCGGGCGCAGGGCCTAGCCTTTGAAGACACCCCTTATTTTTTCACCGAAGCCCGCTGGCAGGCCCTGCAGGACACCCTGGCCATGCGCCAGGCCGGCGTGGACAACCAGGATGCGTCGCGCAAGCACGGCACCGTGGGCGCCGTGGCGCGCGACAGCCACGGCCACCTGGCAGCGGCCACCTCCACCGGCGGCATGACAGCCAAGGCCCCGGGCCGGGTGGGAGACACCCCGGTGATCGGGGCCGGCACCTGGGCCGATGACGACACCTGTGCCCTGTCAGGCACCGGCAACGGAGAGGTCTTCATCCGCTATGCCGCCTGTCATGAAATCTCTGCCAGGATGCGCCATGCCGGTCAAACTCTGGCGCAGGCCGCGCAGGGCGTGGTGATGGACCTGCTGGCGCCGCATGGCGGCTCCGGCGGCATCATTGCGGTGGACCGGCACGGCGGCGTGTCGCTGCCGTTTAACTGTGCCGGCATGTACCGGGGTGTTGTTCAGGCCGATGGCGTCTTGCGCACGGCGATTTACGACGAGCCGCTGGTGGACTACGCCGCAGTGACCGGCGGCAACAAGCCGTAGGCCTGCAGGCGCCGCTCGCGCACAAAGCCTTCGATCGCGGCAGCGAACACCTTGAAGTGGGGCGAGGCCAGGTGGGCACCGAAGGCCGCTTCATCGTCGTAAATCTCGTACAGGGCCACCGTGGTGCTGGCCGGTGAGGGGAGTAGCACATCAAAACGGCGGCAGCCCGGCTCATTGGCCAACGAGGCTGCGGCATTGACGCGCACCAGGGCGGTGAACTGCGCCAAGTGCTCGGCGTGGATGTCGAACTCGACCCAGATCACGTAAGCGGTTGCGGCTGGGGTGGTGGTGGCAGGCTGATCCATGGCTGAAGTCCTCTTTGAAATGGTTTTTAAATCAGCCCGAAGCGGGCCACGATGCGGTCGGGGTCGATGCGGATCGACTTCAGGGTCTGGCGCGCCGCCTGCTCTTTGAGTGAGCCATCCGCCTTGAGGCTGTAGACCGGTGTCTGGCTGAAGCTGACCGCCAGCTGGCGCGTGATGGCCGCGCGGGTCGCGCCCTCCAGCGCCTTGGGCAGCAAGGGCGCCGTCACTGCATCCAGCTGCGGCGCGTCCAGAAAAAATGCTTTCAGCGTCTCGTCATAGCGCAGGCCGGATGAGCCTTTCACACTCGCAGGCATGGCGGGCAGGCCCACAACCTTGATCGACAGTTGTGCCGTCAGGCCAATACGCTCAGGCGGCTGACCCAGCTTGACCTGCGGTTGTCCCTCTACTGCGACCACCACCAGGCCGTCGAGCAGGCGCTTGCTCATGTCAGCCTTGTTCAGGGCAGCCTGCAGTTCGCGCTCGGTGAAGCTCAGTTCCACTTCAGTCGGTTTGCCGCCGGCACAGGCGGCCAGCAGCAGGGTAATGGCCAGGCCGACCCAGCCCAGCGTCCCGGAAAGATGTTTCGGCATGGCGGCTATTCCTTCGGTTCAATCGTGCCATTATCAGGCTGAGATGCTGCCGTTCATTCGACGATGTCAGGCTATTGGCGTGATTTTGCGGAGCGACAGAGGCCAAAGACAATGACCCTGTCGATGGTTGGACCGGTGCCCCTGGTACAGCACCAATAGGCTCATGATAATATCGCCGGTGATATGGATAAAAGTCGCAGAATTGTTGTCGATATCAATATCCTGGTGGCTGCCACACGCAGTCGACAGGGGCCTTCCTTCGCTTTGATGCAGTTTGTCCGGACCCGGCGCCTTTTGATGTGCTGCAGCCCGGCCTTGTTCCTGGAGTACGAGGATGTGCTCCAACGTGCCGAGCAAAGGGCAGCCTCGGGCCTGAGCGTCAAGGATGTTGATGCAATTCTGAATGAGCTGGCGGCCTTGCTGGAGCCGGTTCTGACGCACTACCAATGGCGTCCGCAGCTGCGCGACCCGGCTGATGAAATGGTGCTGGAGGCTGCGGCGAATGCTCGGGTCGATGTCCTTGTGACTTACAACCTGCGCGATTTTGTCCCTGCCAAGCGCTTCGGCATCAGGGTGCTCGCCCCCGAGCAGACTTTCAATCATTTCGATATTGCTATTGCGAGGAACTGACACCATGAGCAACTACGCGCTGCGCCTCCCTGAATCACTCAAACAAGCCGCCAAACGGATCGCCGCTGCCGATGACACCACGATGAATCAGTTTTTTGTGGTGGCGATTGCCGAGAAAATCAGCGCCATGGAAACCGCGCAGTTCTTTGAGAAACGGGCAGCCTTGGCTGATACGTCGGCGGCGCAAGCGGCTTGGGACAAGGTTGGCGACCAGGCGCCGATTGCCGACGACCACTGGACCAAGCCGGTCAGGAAGCGCGCGACCTAAGGTATCAATCCCGTCGCCGGTTGGCGTCTAACTCGCGCTGGCGGGCAGCGTGGCTTGCGTTCTCCGGCCCACGCTCGCGAACCCCACCGCCCACCGAGATGGGCATTGTGGCGTGCCAAGGAACATCCGAAGGAGCACCGATAGGTTATGGGTCTTCGTCTAGTCAAGCCCCATCAAACCCGCTGTCGGGCAGGTGGTTTGGGTGTCCGGGCGCAGGCCCCATTCGCGCTCGCGACAGATTTAGCGTCCAAGGCAAAGCGTTGATGAGCCAATGCCAGCATGCCAAGCCGCAGCAGCGCGAGCGTGGGCCGGAGCACGGATACCCGGACCGCCTGCCAGCCAACAATGTCAACAGCGAAAAACCTAAACCACGCCAGCCGCCCTCAAGCGCGCAATGTCCGCCTCTGTCTTGCCCAACAAGCTCTGCAAGACCTCAGCCGAATGTTGCCCCAGAGTCGGCGGCGCGCGATGCTCTACCGGGGCGGCAGAGAGATGCAAGGGGCTGCGCAGCAGCGGCACATCCACGCCGCTACCATGCGGCACCTGCAGCACCAGATTGCGATGCTGCACGTGCGGGTCGGCAAAAAGTTGCTGCATGTTGTAGATCGGCGCACAGGGCACATTTACCGCCGATAAGCGATCATCCTGCGTTAGGGCCGGGTCCAGCCCCAGCACCCGCAGCAGGCTGTCAAACTGGCCGGCGTTGGCCGCCGACATGGTGAAGTGGCCGTCGGCCCCGCGGAAGACCTCGCGGGGCGCGGCACCGGGTTCGCCGTCTCCCGAAAGGCATCTGGAGCTGGCCATTGCATGGATCAGGGCTTTCGTACGGAATCTTTCAGGTATTCGACGGTTTGACCAGGGCGGAAACCAGGGATCAGCAATTCGAAGGCGTTGTCGACAGAGGTGTAGTCCAAATAGCCCAGGCGTGCCAGCGGGCGGGCTCGCAAGACGTCAAAGCGGCCGCTGGCATCAATGTAATCGTCTGCGATGTGGATGCCAATCACCTCCGCAATGATCAGGTGCGTATGGGACTCCAGCGTATTGCCCGGAAGGTAGACGGTCTGGTGCACCTTGCATTCAAAATGCGCTGGCGAGTCAGCAACGCGACGCGCTTTCACCAGGTTTGCCGGAGCACTTTGGATGCCAACCGCTTCAAACTCATCGACGCCCGGTGCGAACTCTTGGGCGCTGGCACTCACCTGCTCACGTTGTGCGTAAGTGGCCATACTCCAGACGAACTCGCCGGTATCCAAAATATTGCGGATGGTGTCCTTCAGCGTTCCATCAGGGCGGTTGTTGCCGGACACCATCACCATGGGCGGGTCATAGGCCACGTTCTGGAACTGACTGAAGGGCGCCAGGTTGTGCCGTCCGTCGGCGCTCACGGTGGCAATCCACCCAATGGGGCGCGGCACCACGCAGGACTTGAAGGGGTTGTAGGGCAGGTTGGAAGGTGTTCGACCGGGCTCGTAGTACATGTCAGTGCTTTGAGTGACGGACTATTCCGGCTGGATCTTGGCGGCCTGGGTCACCCGGCGCCAGCGATCCACATCGGCACGCTGGAAGCGGTCGAAGTCGGCTGGGCTCAAGATGAAAACGTCGGCGCTGGCCTTGGCCGCGAACTCACGCATGCGCGCTGTGGCCAGTGCTTCCGCGAACAGGCCGTTGAGTCGGGTCACGATGGCCGGCGGTGTGCCGGCCGGGGCCCAGATGCCGCCCCAACCGAGCAGTTCGTAACCGGCGACGCCAGCCTCGACCATGGTGGGCAATTCGGGCAGGGAACTGGCGCGCTCAGAACCGGTTACGGCGAGCCCGATCACCTTGCCCGCCTTGATCTGCGGGTAAGCCAGGCCCAAGTCAGTGATCATGATGTTGACCTGGCCACTCATGACGTCGGTCAGTGCCAGCGTGTTGCTTTTGTAGGGCACGTGCAGCATGTCCAGCCCGGCGAGTTGCTTGTAGAGCTCCATGCCGACCAGTGCCCCGGAACTGCCTGCCGCAAAGCTGAGCTTGCCTGGTGAGCGTCGGGCAAGCTGGGTCAGCTCGGCCACACTCTGCACACCCGCGCCTGGGTGAGCCACCAGCACCAGCGGCACCCGCACGGTCGGTATCACGGGTGCAAAGTCACGAATCCCGTCATACGGGATGTTCTTGATCAGGAACAGGTTGGCGATGTGGGCGCTTGACGTGGCGAGCAAGGTATAGCCATCCGGTGCGGCACGGGCAACTTCGTGTGAGCCAATCGTGCCGCCAGCGCCGGCTTTGTTTTCGATGACCACAGCTTGCTTCGTCAGCTCGCTCACCCTTTGGCCGAGGATGCGGGCGACCGTGTCGGTGGCTGTGCCTGCCGCCCAAGGCACCACCAGGCGGATGGGCCGGGCAGGAAAGTCCTGTGCTGCCGCCGTAATGCCGGTCAGCGCCAACAGGGTGGCAATCAGGCTGGATATGGATCGGTGATTCATCGTGATTTCCTTTAGGTCGTGGGTACGGATGGGTCGGGCGAAAGGGGGTGTTCGGGCTTAGCCAGATCGCGCAAGGTGGCCTTGATGACCTTGTTGTTCGGATTGCGCGGCAGGGCAGGCAGGACGAGCAGGCGTTCGGGTAATTTCATGGCCGCCACCTGCCGCTCGTAGCGAAGGTAGTGGACCAGCGTGGCCAAGCTCAGGCTGCTGTCGCTGCGCAGGACGACACAGGCGCAGACGCGCTCGCCCAGTCGGGCGTCCGGGTAGCCAACCACGCCCACATCGGCCACGGCCGGGTGGGAGGCGATCAGGTTTTCGATTTCTTCGGCGGAAATATTGAATCCGCCGCGAATGATGATGTCCTTGGCGCGGCCAGTGAAGCAGTAATACTGTCCCTGGTCTCCCGCGATCTCGAACAGGTCGCCGCTCTTGTAGAAACCATGGGCGTCAAACGCGCGAGCGCTCAAATCGGGCGCCCGGGAAGAACCGGTCATCACCATGGGGCCTCGGTAGCACAATTCGCCGGCTTTGCCAGGCACATCGATGGTGGCCCCGGTTTCCAGGTCGACGAGTTTCGTTTCCACCAAGCTGGTGGCTCGGTGCTTCCAGGTGAAACCGCCGGCTCCAAAACGCGGGAAATAACGGGCCCGCAGGGCGGGGTCGGGCATGTCATCGGGGGCGCTGACCAGAGACGCACCTTCGGTAGATCCAAAAAAATTGATCACCTGAACGCCGAAGCGTTCACTGAACCCTTTGACCAGTGCTTCGGTCAATGGTGCCGACCCCGACCCGATATACCTAAGCCGCCCGAAATCGATGCCGTCGAGCAACTCAGGTTGGGTCAGCAAGCTGGTCAGGATCGCTGGGGCCAGCGCCGTGAACTGAATGGCCTCCGTGCGCAGCTGTGCCAGGAATACCGGCAAGTTGAAGGGGTGATGGTTAACCAGCGTGCCCGTGTGAAACAGCCAGGGCGTGATGCTGCCGACGAAGGCGCCATGGGTCGTCAGCGGGCGGCCGTTCAGAAACCGGGTGCCGTCGCCGACGCGGTAGGCCGTGCCAATTTGCGGGCCATAGATCAGCCAGTCGTTGTGCGTGCGGGCCACACCTTTGGGGCTCCCCTCACTGCCAGAGGTCCAGATGATGGTGACCACATCGTCGGCATGGATGCCTTGCTCTTTGTCGTACCGCACCACGGCCTCGGTATCGTGCGCCATCGCGATCTCAGCGCGTGCATCGATGGCCCCCGTCGCGCTGCTGATCGATCCGAACACCAGCACGGCCCGCACCAGCGGATGCCTGGCGGCCAGTTGCACGGCCATGGCAGCATGGTCATGCGAACCGATGCGCGCTGTGACGATAAGCGCGCGCGCCTGTGTCTGCGCAATGATGTGGTCCAGCTCGTGCGCCCGGTATTGACCGACCACGGGACTGGCAATCACGCCTACCCGTGCACAGGCCAAGTAGACGGCCGGCAGTTCGTGACTGTTGACCATTTGCACGACCACGACATCATCGCGCTGCAGGCCTTGCTGTAACAGGACCAGCGCGATCCGCTCAACCAGGTTGGCCAGCGCAAGCCAGCTCAGGCGTTGCGGCGCTGTGCCAGAGATCTCGTTCAGGTTGGGTGGATCGACCAGGGCCTCCCGGTCGGGTGCCAAACGGGCATTGCGCGCCAGCAGGTCTTGCAGGCGCAGATCACCCCACCACCCGCGGGCGCGGTAGTCGCGGCGGATCTCGGCACTGTGAATCAGCATTGCTTGGCCCGGAATCGGCACATCCAGGGGTCGTCCAGCTCGGCGGCGAGCACGGCTTCGTACTCCTGGTGCAGCCGCTCAACGACGGTGCGCGTGGACTCAACCGCCTTGACCTGGCCCACGCCATGGCCTGCAGACCAGAGGTCCCGCCATGCCTTGATGTCTTCCTCGGCATTGCTCAGGTCAAACGCGGTGCGTGGCTGCAGTTTGTCCGGGTCCAGGCCGGCTCGGACCAGGCTGGGGCGAAGCTTGTTCGCCCATGCACCGGTGATGGCATTGGTGCAAAGGATGTCCTTGAACCCGGATTCGACCACCATGTCCTTGTAAGCAGCCACAGCCATGCTCTCCTCCGTGGCAATGAAACGCGTTCCCATGTGCACCAGGTCAGCGCCCAACATTTGCGCCGAGCGCACTGCCGCGCCATCTGACATGGCGCCCGCCACGACGATGATGCCGTCGAAGAACTCGCGCACGCTGGCTACGAACGCCGGCATGGCCATCGGCCCGGTATGCCCCCCCGCACCGGAACACACCAGCACCAGACCGTCCACGCCGGCTTTGGCTGCCTTGGCTGCAAATTCCGGTGTGTTGACGTCGGCAAACACCAGTCCGCCGTAACTTTGAATGGCGCCGGTGACGGCCTGCGGGCCGCCCAGTGCGGTGATCACAATGGGCGCGCGGTACTTCACGCAAGTGGCGGTATCGGCCTCCAACCTTTTGTTGCTTCGGTGAACGACCAAGTTGACGGCCCAGGGCGCCACGCGCGCCTCGGTTGCGGTCGCCAATTGTCCTGACAGTTCGGCCAACCACTGGTCGAAGATCTCGGGGGTCCGAGCATTGGCCGCTGGCAGGGCACCGATGATGCCGGAACGGCAGGCCGCCGCGACCAGCGCCACGCTTGACACCAGAAACATCGGCGCGGCAATCACGGGCAAGGTCAGACGCTCTAGCAAAGCAGCAGGCAGTCGCGTGGACCTGGCAGGGCGCTCGGCGCCCAGAGTTGCGAGGCTTGTTGTGTTCATTCGATAGTGATTTTGAGTTCTTTGTTCAGCTCGCGCATGTCGTCCAACTCGCGCTTGACACGCGCCGCAAAGGCGTCGCCGCTCAGGCTGCGCGGCTCGCCGCCGCCCTTGCTGAAGTTGGCTACCACCTCGGGGTCGTTCACGGCGGCGGTCAGTGCGGCAATCAGCTTGTCGCGCACCGGTGCCGGCACACCGGCGGGTACGGCAAAACCGAGCCAGCCTGAGCTGACGTGTGGGATACCGAGTTCCTTCATGGTGGGTACATTGGGAATGAGCGGAGAACGCTTGTCGCCGGTGTAGCCCAGCATCACCAGCTTGCCTTGTTCGGCCATGGCGCGACTGGCCATGGACGAAAACGCCATGTCGACCTGGCCGCCGATCAGGTCGGTCAGCAGCGGGCTTTCACCTTTGTAGGGCACGTGCGTCATGGTGACGTTGGCATTTTTGACAAACTGCTCGGTCGCGGTATGAAAGCCGGTGCCCATACCGGTGGAGCCGAAATTGAGTTTGCCGGGTGCTGCCTTGGCCTTGTCCAACAGTTGCGCCATGGTCTTGATGCCAGAGGCCGGGTGGGTGTTGATCAGGTAGTGCGACTCGTAGATCATGGTCAGGTAACCAATGTCCTTGATCGGGTCGTAGGGCACGGCATTGGCCAGCACCGGGCCGGACACCACACCGGCGTTGGTGATCACGCCGATGGTGTAGCCGTCCTTGGGGGCCTTGGTCATGGCGTCAGTGCCAATGCGCTGGCCGGCGCCGGCCTGGTTCTTGATGACCATGGGCTGGCCCAGAATGGCGCCGGCCTTGGTGGCTACCAGGCGCGCATAGCCGTCGACGATGCCGGGCGGGAAGGGCACGATGACGGTGATCGGCTTGTCAGGGTAATTGCTTTGGGCGCTGGCGATAGCGGTCCACAGGCCGGTGAGCAGTAGGGCAAGGGTGCGGGTGCTGGAGTTCATAGGGTTCCTCTGGGTTGTCAGTGTTGGGGAAAGTGCAAGGCAAGAAAGTCGAGTACTGCGGCATTGAAGCGGGGCGGGTCTTCGGCCCAGCCAAAATGCCCCAGTCCGCTCAGGCTGACGAAGCTGGCGCCAGCAATCTTGCCGGCCATTTTTTGCATCACCGCAGCGGGGGCGGTGGCGTCTAGCTCGCCGGCGATGCACAGCACGGGTACATCCAGCGTGTGCAGCAGGTCGCGGCCTTCGAAGCCGACGATGGCGGCCACGGCGGCACGGAAGGTCTCCTCGCGCATCTGGCTCACGGTGCCAATCAGCAGATCGATCGCTGGGCCGCTGGCGCCCGGGGCCATCATGGCGCGCAACATCACTGGCGCGTACTCAGGGATGGTTTTGCCGGCATCCAGCGGCGCCACACGGGCGCGCACAAATTCTTTTTGCCAGTCGCCGTCTGGGCTGCCAAAGGAGGCGCTGGTGGCGGACAGCACGTAGCCGTGGATCCGGGCTCGGGCGTAGCGCCAAGCCTGCTGCGCGATCATGCCGCCCATGCTGTGGCCCATCACCACGTTTTGGGTGCTGCCTTCTTTCTCCAGCAGCAGGCTGAGCACCCGTGCGCAATGGTCGATCGTCAGCGGCACCGGCAGGGCTGACAGGCCGTAGCCCGGCGCGTCCCACGAGACCACGCGGTAGCCGGCCTGGGTGAAGGCTTGCACCTGGGTGCGCCAGTACTCCTTGGCACCAAAGGCGCCGTGCAGCAAAAACACGGTGGCGCCACGGCCACCGCCCGCCGGGTGGTGGACGGCGTAATCGGGCAGGGTCACCGCAAGTTGGCTCATGCCGGCACCTGCAACGCGGCAGCAGGCGTCCAGCCGGCATGCGCCCCCATCGGGACATGCCCCGGCAGGATGATGCGGCAGATCGGCCCCGGGCTGATGTCGCGTGCATCAAAGATGGCGCATTCGCCTTTGCCGGTGTTGAGGTTGGTGACATAGGTCACCAGGTAGCCATCGTCTTCAGCCACGGCGCCGTCGCGCGGCGCGAATGGGGTCTCGCTGACAAAGCAGCCCTTGGGCGCCTGCCAGCGCTGGCTGTGGCCGGTCTGCCAGTCGTATTTTTTCAAGCCATCAAGTTCCCAGTTGGGCTTCATCAGCGCGTTGTAAACATAGCGGTTGGGTCGGCCCTTGACGCGGCCGTTGATCATCGAAAACTCGGTGACTTCGTCGTCCAGGTCTTCTTCGTGCGTTTGGCCAGTTTTCAGATTGAAGCGCCAGCGGTGCATGCGCGTCTCCTGCAGGTCCATCGACAGCAGGGCGTTCATGCGGGCGTAACCCTCCTTGGGCAGGCCGCTCAGGTCCGGCACAGGGTTGGTCTGGATGGCGCCGTCCATGATGATCTCGTCGCCCACCTCGTAGGTGTTGGCCAGGTGCAGGATGTAGCAGGGCTGGCCCTCAAACCACTTCACATCTCGGCTGGTGCCAAAGCGCGGGATCACGCCGAACCGCGCAGGCCGGTCGCGGTGAAACTTGAGCCGGTGCTGGCCTTTTTTGAGGCCCTCTGGGTCGAAGAACATCGACAGGTCATGGATCACGCAGTAATGCTCGCTCATGCCCAGGTCATGCGGCCAGGTGGCGTGCGGCAGCTCGATCGGTTCGTAGTGCACCAGCTTGTTGTTGGCGTCGACCACGCCGTAGTTGAAGTAGGGCGCATGTTCACCGAAGTTGAAGAACATCATCTCCTTGCTGTGCTCATCGACCTGGAAGTGCGAGCAGATGCCCCGGTCGCCCAAGCGACGGGCCCAGTTGGTGTCGGGCCCCAGTGTTTCCAGCGTGATCGGGTCCATACGATAGGGCTCACTGCACTGGCTCATGGCGGCCAAAGCTCGGCCACCGTGCACTTTCACGTCGGTGCCGGCGTTGTCTTTCATGGCGCCGATCGAGCCCCAACCGCGGCGCACCGCGCGGCGCGGTTCAATGATGCCGGGCCAGAGCGATTCGCCGGCCACTGATTCGGCCAGGAAGCCGGTGGTGCGCACAAAACGGTTGCGGTAGGTCGCCTGCCCGTTGGTAAAGTACATGCCATGGATCATGCCGTCACCGTCGAACGGGTGGTACTTGCCCATGGGGGCGTGGATCTGGTTGTGACCGTTGCGCAGGTACACGCCATTCAGGTCGGTCGGCAGTTCGCCGATCACCTGCAGGTCGGGCGTGCTGGCCGTCCACTCGGTGTCGGTGGGGCCGTGGCCGCCGTTGAGGTAGGGGTTGTCAGAGGGCAGGCAGCTCAGGTTGACGCGCGAATGGACTTCAAGCATAGGATTTTCCAGTGGGATCGGGAAGAGGGCGGTGGCGTGCAGTCAGCGCATGCGCTCAAACACGATGGCGGTGGCCACGCCAAAGGCGCCGGGCAGGGCGGCTACGCCGTAGCGCAGATCGCGCGCGGCCATTTCATCCAGCAGGCAGCTCACCAGCATGGCGCCGGTGGCACCCATCGGGTGGCCCAGGGCGATCGAGCTGCCGTTGACGTTGAATTTCTCCAGCGGGATGCCCAGGCTGCGGATGTAGTGCAGGGTGATGGCGGCAAACGAGTCACGCACCTCCCACAGGTCGATGTCGGCCACGCTCAAGCCGGCCTTTGCCAATGCTTTTTGGGTCGCGTCCACGGCGCCGGTTTGGGTCAGCGGCACGCAGGCGTCGGCGTGGGCCAGGATCCGGGCGCGCACCGGCAGGCCCAGCCGCGCGGCGGCGTCTGCCGTGCCGATCAACACGGCGGCAGCGCCATCGGCCATGCAGGGCGCGTTGCCAGCGGTGTGCACATGCTGAATCTGCCGCAGCTCAGGCTCGCGGGCCAGGCCCCAGTCGTCCAGGCCATTGGCGCCGGCCTCGTACACCGGGCGCAGCGTGGCGAGTTTCTCGAGGGTGTTTGCGGCGCGGATGTTCTCGTCGTGGTCCAACAGCAGCTGGCCTTGGGCGTCCAGCACCGGCACCATGGAGCGGGCCAGCCCCCGATTGCGTGCCGCCAATGCGCGCGTTTGCGACAGTGCCGCATAGGCGTCGCAGTCTTGGCGGCTGAAGCCGTGGCGCGTGGCGACCAAGTCGGACGACCAAGGTGGCGGCACGAAGCCGATGCGTGACCCGATGACGCGGTCGGCGTAGTAGGGTGCCTTGTCGCCGAACATCGGCACGCGCGACATCATCTCCACCCCGCCGGCCACGGCCAGGCCATGGGCATCGCGCGCCTGCTGCGCGGCCCAGTTGACGGCGCTCAGGCCCGAGGCGCAGTAACGGTTGATGGTGACGGCGCTCAAGTGCGGGCTCCAGTCCGCCAGCAGGCAGGCGGCCTTGCCAATGTTGCCACCCTGCTCGCCGGTCTGGGTGACGCAGCCAAACACGCCGTCGGCCACCTCGGCGGTGTCCACACTGGTGCGTTGTGCCAGTTCTCGCAGGAGACCAGCCAGCAGTTCCATGGGCGTCACGCCGTGCAGAGCGCCGGTCTCCTTGGCCGCGCCACGTGGCGTTCGCAAGGCTTCGATGACGACAGAGTGGGGCATTTGACTACCGTTAACAGACTAAAGTGATTGAACTATATCAACAAGCCTGCAGTTTTTGGGTAAAGATTGGCCCGGGTAAACTATCGTTGACATACTAAAAAAGCCATGCTAGACCGATTCCCACCCAGCTTGATGCCTGGACCAGCCCAGGTCATGCTGACGTGAGCGGTCCGAGCGCCAGCGCGGCGCAGCGCACCATTGCGGTCGTTGGCGATGCCTGGACCCTGCGCATCCTCCGGTCTGTGTTCCGCGGTCAGCGCCGCTATGGCGATTTTCTGCAGAGTTTTGGCGTGTCACGGGCGGTGCTCACCGACCGCTTGACCAAACTGGTCAGTCATGGCGTCTTGTTGCGGGACGTTTCTGGCGGCGGCCACCCCGAGTACCGACTGACCGAGCGTGGGCTGGACCTGTGGTCGCTGTTTATCGCCATGTGGTTGTGGGAGATTGACTGGGGCACCGCGCAAGACCCCGACACCTGGGCGCCTGATGTGCCGCGGCTGCAGCTCATGCACACCGGCTGTGGCCAGACCATGCGTCCAGCCTTGCGCTGCCAGCATTGTCTGGGCTTGGTGACACCGTTTGAAACGCAGGCCGATCCGAGGCCGGTTATGGCAAGCCCGGCCAGCGCCGTGCCGCCTACCGCCGCCTCCAAGTTCCGCCGTGTGCGCCAGGCTGCCCCGGCCGGCGCCGACCCCGCCCGGCCGTCGCAACGCCTGGTTCGCATGGTCGGTGACCGCTGGAACAACGCGGTGGTGGCCGCCGCTTTTCGCGGGACCCGGCTGTTCTCGCAGTTTCAGGAAGACTTGCGCATTGGCCCGGCCCAGCTCAGTGATCGACTCAGCGAGTTGCAGCAACTCGGCATTTTGCAGGCCCGCGCCTACGTCGGTACCCGGCAGGAATACCGACTGACCAAATCCGGCATTGCGCTGTTTCCGCTGACGCTGGAGATGGTCTGCTGGGGCAACCGCTGGCTGAGGCCCGAAGGCGATCTCTTGACCATCCGACACCTGCCCTGCGGCCACACCTTGGACGCACGCTGGCACTGTGGCGCCTGTGATCAGGTGCTGTTGAGGGAGACGGTTCGGTTCAGTTGATGGCGGGTCGCCGAAATACCGTGGCTGGATGTGTCACAGTCGAGGCTTCTCGCCAACGTCGGTGGTTCATCCATCGCTGCCAATCTATGTCTGTCCGTGCTCCTTTGGCTAGAGCTCTTTTTTTTGCCTGTGTGACCGCGTTAATGGCGCCTGCGCCAGCCATGGCGATACCACGTGCTGACATTGTTTCGGTTTTGGGTACCGGAGAAAAACGCGATGACGGGCAATCACCTTGGACAGCGGCCAAAGCCAATGAATCGGTGCCCCCAGGCGGCTTCGTTCGGACCGGTGCTCTGAGCCAAATGTCATTAATTCTCCCCGACCGAACCCAGGTTAGGTTGAATCAAAACAGCCAACTCCAGATTAAGACGATGGCAGATGCTTCGCAGTGGAGCCAAAGTACCCTGGACCTGTCCGCCGGGCGCGCCTGGAGCCATGCCAGGCCCCCCTCTGCACCGGCTGGCACTGTCGCCCCGGCAGCCCGGCTGCGCATGGACACGCCATCAGCCACCTTGTCCATCCGGGGGACCGACTGGGACGTTGAAGTGCTACCGGACGGTACTACTCGCCTGACAGTTTTTTCGGGCGAGGTCGCCTTGGCTAACACTCAAGGCGAAATAAAGCTTGGACCTGGCGAAACGGGCCTGTCGGAGTCCGGTAAATTGCCAGTGAAATTGCTGTTGGCCAAGCCCGCCGAACGGGTTCAATGGGTCAGCGCTTGGCGATCTCAGCCGCGGCGTTGGCTCGGCATGCGCGCTGGCCAGTGGGAGGCTGTCATTTCAGCGATGGAAAAGGGACGCCTGTCGCAGGCCGAGGCTTTGATCGCGCAAGGCGCATCTAGCCTGGACCAAAACTTGATCCTTGCCGACCTGGCGATGTTGATGGGTGACGCTGACCGGGCGCTCGGCTTGCTGGAGCCTGTCGCTGGGGGCGCAGATGTCACACCTGAGTTATTGGCTTTCCTGATGCGCACGCATCTGGCCTTGGGCAAGCCAGGACGCGCCGAAAGCGTGCTGGCGCGGGTCCCTGACCGATTTGTCGCGCACCGTGAGATCTGGTTGGCCAAGGCCGAACTGGCGCTGTTTCTTGGAGACCCCGCCGCCGCCCGTCACGCCATTGCTGGCGCTCTGACGCTCGATGGCCAGGATGCCGAGGCCTGGTTGTTGCGGGGGCGCTTGGAGGCCGATCGTGACAATTTCCGGCTGGCGAGGGCCGCTCTGGACATGGCGCTAGCGTCGGAAGACACTCGGCTACCTGCATTGGCGCAGCTTGGCCAGATGGAAACCCAGGCTGGTGCACTTGAGGTTGCACGTCAGATTCACGCCGAGGTATTGGCAAAAAGCCCGGATGACTACGTGACACTGACCAGCCGAGGCATCCTCAAACTAAAGACCGGGGATGGCTTGGGCGCACTGGATGATTTTCTGCGCGCAGGCGTCATTGAGCCGAGTTACGCGAGAGCATGGTTGTACCAAGGGGTTGCCTTTTATGGATTGGGAGAAGCGCAGCGTGCCCGCCAGGCCTTGGTTCGGGCCAGTGAAATCGATGCCCTGGACCCCTTGCCACACCAGATCTTGGGGCTGCTGGCCGCCGATCAGGGCGACACTGGGGCTGCTGTGGACGCTGCTCAGCAAGCGCAACGAAGGCTGCCCTATCTCAAGTCACTGAATTCACTGCTGACCAACCAAAAAGGCAGCGCCAATCTTGGCAGCGCGCTGGCTGACGCTGGCGCTGACGCCTGGGCTAATCATTATGCGATTGCCGCGCAGACACCGTGGTGGGCTGGCAGCCACCTCTTTGCTGCTGACAGGCAGCCTTCGGGCTTCAACAAGATATCGGGCTTATTGCAAGGTTTTCTGACGGATCCGACTGTATTTGGCGCCTCGTCGGGACAGTCGGCGCTGATGCCTTTGCCGGGCCATCATGGGCGAGTCGATTTTTTCACGGAACGGGCCTCATGGCGCCAAAACGCACAGATCGCCACCGCCAATGGCCTGTTCGCCGAGCCGATACCCGTGGCGTACTTCGTCAGTCAGGACCTCTCGGATGGTGGGGCAGTGGGCTCGTCTGACACCGCGCGGGGTCACAACCAGACCCTTGGGCTTGGCCTGCGGCCACGCCCTGATCTTGGCGTATTCGCATTTAGCACCGGCACAGCGGTCGCCGGACGTCTGCGCAACGATGCTCTTCCCGACGATCCCTTGACGGTTAACGGTGGCCGTGAAGACATTGGTCTGAATTTTAAATTAGACGCAAGCAATCAGATCTGGCTCAAGGCCGGCTCCGGCCGGCAGTCAACTTCGCTGACCGGCTCTGTCACCATCCCGGCGATGGTGACCTTGCACCAGTTCAGTTCCTCGGTCAGCCAATCCGAAGCGCAGTTCCGGCAGGTGTTGTCGGTGGGCGAGGGCGCTTGGCTGTCATGGGGTTATGAGCAGGCGATGCAGGACAAGCCCGCCGTGTTCGATGTGCAGGCCAACCCGGCGTCGCGCCTCGTGATAGATGAAATTCAGCGGCTGCAAAGCCGCGATGCGCATCTGGTGGCCCACCTGCCGTTGGGCCGAAATGTGACGATTGAGACCGGCTTGTTCGCTCAAACGACAAGGTCCGACGACAGCAGCAGCCTGCGGGTCAATGGACTTAACATGACGCCACCCGAGGAATCGAGCAGAACCTTTGTCAATACCCACTGGCGCCAGGGTATTCAATGGCAATTCGACCCGCAGTCCAGCTTGTCTTTGGTCAGCCAGCAATGGCGCAGACCGGCTGGCAACAGCAGCCTCGCTGCAGCCGACACCTTGGGCGTTCCGGTCAATGACCAGATCACTGGCCCAGGTGGGCTGTACCGTCGTACCCAATTGCGCCTAGCGAGAGAGATGACGCCCTTGATGTTCTTTCAGGTAATTCTGGATGACGAGCAGGTGCAGAATTTGCACTCGCCAATGAGTTCGGCGGTGCCTAATTTAGAGTTCACGGAACTCGAGAACCTCCAGCAACGGCGGGATTTCTTTACTTTTAATCAACCCTTGGAGGGTACACCCGCATTTCTTGAGGGTTTGATCAGGAGCCTGGCAATGGCCTTCAACGGCCGCCTTACCGCTGGCCAGACGATAGCCGTCGAGTACCGACGCGCCCAGGCTTTCCAGACCGGTGTTCGCGCGGGCCTTCGCATACCCTATATGGCCGACCACAGTTTGCGTATCACGCATCAGGCAAAGCTGGCACCAGGCTGGCGGATGGGCCTGCAGGGCAACTGGCGAGCCGAGCGTTTTCGTGACGAGGCCAACAGCGCTGACCAGCGGCTAGAGGCTGGTTGGACCCTGGGCGCGAGTCTCTATTGGGAAAGTCCTGGTAAACGTTGGACGGCGCAGGCCATGCTGGATACTCTTGCCGCGGGCAGGGCATCGTCAGCCGAACCAGATCGAAAACTATTGTTCCGGGCAACCCGAAATTTTTGAAGTGAATGCCTATTCAGCCTTTGTCGAGCGCCAGTGCACCGTCCCACTCCAATGGGGGCAGCGCGATAAATGCTTGGATACGCTGCAGGAAGACGGGGGCCAAGGTATCAGAGGGGTAACGGGCTTGTAGTGCTGTCCATTGGACCTGCGCCTGTTGCCAGTCGCCTTGCCGATAGGGCTCGCTGGCACGCTCGGTGGCGGCGATCAAAGATATGTCAGCGCATGGGGTGTAAACCGCTACGGCATGGCGCTTGCCTTGAACGCGTACCCGATCCACCAGCCGCAGCCCGATCGGTTCTGACATTGCCGCTACGGTGTCTGAGCTGAGAAGAATGGACGTGCCGTAGATCTTGTTGACACTTTCGAGGCGTGCTGCCAGATTGACCGTATCGCCCATGGCGGTGTAATTAAAACGGTATTCCGAGCCCATGTTGCCAACCAGTGCGGGCCCCGTGTGCAGGCCGAGCCGCATGATGATTCGCCCAAGACCCATCTCGATAAAAAGCGGCTGAAGCTCTTCCAGTTTTTGCTGCATGGCGATCGCGGCTTGTATTGCATGGCTGGCATGTTGTTCGTCATCAAGTGGCGCACCCCAGAATGCCATGACGGCATCACCGATGAATTTGTCAACCGTACCGCCATGGCTCATGATCACGTGCGTCATGGCGGTAAGGTAGGTGTTCACGAACCGGCCTACCAGTTCGGGCGATGACTGCTCCGAAAGTGTGGTGAAGCCTTGCAGGTCGGCAAAGAGCAGCGTCAGTTGCCGCCGCTCGCCGCCTAGCCGAAGCAAGTCGGGGCGGTCTATCAGGCGATTCACGACCTCAGCAGCCACATACTTGGAAAAAGCGCTTTTGATTTGTCGGACCTTGCCCTGTTCGGCCAAGTAGGAAACAGAACTCATGCCAACATACATCAGGGCAATCGTCAGGCAAGGGGCCAGCACGGGCAGCCAAGTGGATTGCGCTACAAAAAGCCAATAACTCAATGACAAGCTCAGTCCCGGCAGCATCAGGATCCACAGGCTGCTGCGCAAAGGGCGCCACAGCACCAGCGCGGGTAAAGCCAGCAGCGCCAGCAATAGGACTGCAGCAAGAGATGCTGTGGGGCCAGCGTGGGTGACCGCCGTACCGGTCAAAGCATTTTCGATCAGCGTCGCATGAATTTCAACGCCAGGTGTCAGTCTGGCACTTGAGCCTAGGAAAGGAGTCGCAAACAGATCGGCCTGTGCGGCCCCGGCCTCGGGAGAAGCTTTGATGTCACGGCCCACCAGCACAATTTGGTCTTTGAACAGGCCAGGCTTCATGCCACCTGTCCCGTTGATCACGTCATGGTAAGACACGTAGGGAAACGTATGCGCCGGGCCCAGGTGACGGATCAAGGGTGCCGAACTGAGCGCCGGAGATTCGACGAGGCCGGGACGTTGCCGTTGGAGTACCTCAATAACGCGCCGCCAAAAAATGTCGTCGGTGTCTGGAAAGCGTCTGATCTTGGCATCGCCATCAATCGCGACTGCTGTCAACCCGCGAACGGCGCCAGCAGCCATAAACACTGGCAATGGATCGACCCGAAGCCACTCACGCGCCACGGCAGTCTCTTGGTAAACCTGATCGGATGCCAGAACCACGTTGTTGGCTCGCCCGATGGCTGCGGCAAGAGCGCCGTCTTCTGCCGGGTCCGAGGCTTCCGAAAACAGCATATCGAAGGCGATGACGGCAGCACCATCCGCCACCAGTCGGTCCACCAGAGTGGCATGAAGGCTGCGGGGCCATGGCCAGCGCTTGCCAACTTTGGCAAAAGAAGCCTCATCCACGCCAACGATGGTGATAGGCAGCACTGAGCCTTGCGGCGCTGACAGCACCGACATGCGGTCAAACGCCAACATCTCCACGGCATCCCACGGACGCCAGAGCGTCAGCGCCAGCCCTAGCGCCAAAGAACACAGCCAGACCAGACCTGGCAGGGACCAGCGGCTTGCTTGCCATCGGACGGTCACAGGTGACCTGGTCGGCCGAGGGACCAATACCAACCCATAGATGGTGGGGGCACCGTGTTGAAATGGCCATTACGTATCATCGGGTACCGCAGCAATAAAAATGTAGTCACTCCAAGTAGGCCATTGTGCCCAATACCGAAGCTTATACAGTCTCCCAATTTAGTACTGACTTGATCGCGGACGCCTTGCGGTTTGGTAGCGCCTGGCGCTCTGGCTCCGGCCATGACCCCCTTCAGCTCAGTTACAGTTTTGCCAGTGCGCTCAGCACATGGAGCGGCTATGCGCCAAATTCAGAACCTTATCAGGGGTTTTTCGGGCTGGGCAGCGAGCCATTGCGTCAAGCGGTGCGGGATTCGCTGCTGGCATGGGGCAACGTCGCTGGCCTCGAGTTCATCGAGGTGGCAGACAGTGGCAGTGGCGCTGGCACATTGCGCCTGGGCTACACGTCGATGGGGATGGCAGGCGGCGCCCTGGCCTATGCCTATGCGCCAGACGTCGCCTCGGCGCGAGGTGGTGACGTCTGGCTGAACTCGGCGCTGCAGGAGAGTCTTTTCACCAGCTTCCCTGCTGGCGGCATGTCGCGTTTTGTGCTGCTGCACGAACTCGGTCATGCGCTTGGGCTGAAGCACCCCGGTGCGAGCAGCCCCTACAACAGCACGACGCTTGACGGGCTGACTGACAGCCTCTTCAACACGGTGATGAGCCAGTATGCATGGCCCGGCTTGGTGCTGACGCCCAGCAATATCGATCGACTGCCCAGCACGCCCATGGCGCTCGATATTGATGCAATGCAACACCTGTACGGCGCGACCACTTCGCATGAGGGAGACGATGTTTACCAGTTTGACAGTGAGGGCAAGTATCTGCTGACGCTGCTCGATACCGGTGGCAGAGACAGGATTGAAGTGACGGGCACGCGGGACACCAAGCTTGACCTGAGGCCTGACCATTGGAGTCATATAGGGTTGCCAGTTCAGATTAGCGGCGATCTGATGCAGTCAAGCGACACAGTGCGCATTTACGGCAGTACAGTCATAGAAGACGCAACCGGGGCTGGCGGCAACGATGATCTGATAGGCAACGACAGCGACAACCGACTGGTTGGCAATGCGGGCAGCGATACCTTGGCCGGCGGGCTCGGCGACGACACTTTGTCTGGCGGCGATGGCGCCGACACTTTCGTCTTGGCCTGGCTGGGGACAGACACCGTCACTGATTTCAGCCCTCAAGGCGGTGACCAACTCGATCTCGGCCAACTGCTGGCCAATATGCCAGGCCTTTTGCCTGGTAGCAATCCATTCGATTCAGGCTATCTGGCCTTTATTCAGGACGGGCGTGGGGGGCTGCTCAAAATGGATGGTGATGGGCCTGGCACCGTCTATTGGTTCAAGGACGTTGCTCGCCTGGCCGGCACCAATTTGGCACAGCTGACGTCAGGCAGCTTTGTGCAAAGCTTTACGTTCTCAACGAGTCCCAATTTTGGCGGAGATGGCGACGACACACTGGATGGCAGCGATGGCGACGACAGCATTCGCGGTGGATCCGGAAACGACACCGAAAACGGGGGGCTGGGCGACGATCAGCTGTTTGGTGACGCGGGTGACGACAGCATCGAGGGCAGCTCCGGCAACGACGCGCTGGACGGCGGCGATGGTCAGGACAATCTCTCCGGCGGTGAGGGTGATGACGACCTGGTCGGTGGCCAGGGCAACGATACGCTGGACGGCGGTGTTGGCGCTGATCGGATGCGCGGGGGTCTGGGTGACGACGTCTATCATGTGGACGACGCGGGTGACCTGGTTATCGAGCTCGACAATGCGCCTGATCCTGGCGCTGGTCTGGCCCAGCCGATCAACCTGGCCACCACGATCGATACGGTCATCGCCAGCATCAATTACCTGCTCACCAATTACGTGGAGTACCTGACCCTGGCTGGCGCCAGCCCTGCGGTCACAGGCACTGGCAATGCGCTGGATAACTTGTTGACTGGCAACGAAAGCGCCAACCTGCTGTCCGGGCTCGATGGCGACGACACCCTGCAGGGAGGCTTGGCGAGCGACACACTGGATGGCGGCGCCGGCTCAGATACCGCACGTTACAGCGGTCAACGCGGGGCTTACCGGATCGGTAGTGATGTCCAGGGCTACATCCTGACGGATCTCGACCCGTCGGACGGCGATGATGGCACCGACCATTTGACCTCTATCGAGCAACTGCAATTCGCTGATCTCACCATGTCTCTGGGGTCAAACCATCTGCCCTTGGGTGCCGTCACGCTGCAGGGTACTGCCTCTGAAGGGCAGACTTTGAGTGCTGTTCTCGCCGTCAGTGACCTTGATGGCATTCCCGCTGGCGGCCCGGGTGCGCTGACCTACCAATGGTTTGCAGATGGCCAGCCAGTCGCCAATGCCTCAGGTCCGAACCTTCTCCTGGGAGCTGGGGAGGCCGGTCGGCAGGTGAGTGCCACGGTACGTTACACAGATGACCTGGGTACCTTGGAGAGCCTAAGCTCAGCACTGCTTGCCGTAGGGTCGAGCCGTGCCCTGTCTATCGTCGCTTACGACTGGCGCGCCCATCAGCTGCTTGGCGGTGTGGACCTGGTTTATGGAACTCAGACTGTCAGCACCGACGCCCAAGGCCTGACCCACCTGATTCCCCTGACAGGGGGCCAACCAGCGCAGGCGACGCGTGCCATTCCCGTGGCCGAGGTTGTTGCAACGAACAACGCCGTAAACCTGCAGGATGCGATTGCCATACTCAAAATGATTGTCGGCCTCGAAGTTAATGGGCCGGGTCGCCCGCTGTCGCCCTACCAAGTATTGGCTGCCGACTTTGACGGTAACGGGCTGGTGCAGCTCAGTGATGCGATTGGCGTGCTTAAGCATGTGGTGGGATTGCCGGCAGAACAGCCTGCTTGGCATTTCTTAGCTGAGGCCGACGCCACTGTGTCCGCCCATGCTGCGCTCTCGCCAGGGTTGCCGGACACTTCTCTTTCGTTGCTTACAAATACTGACAGTGCCTTCCCTCAAGGCCTGGTGGCTTACCTCAGTGGCGATGTGGATGACAGCTTCAGTGGCGCGAGCCAAACGAATCTGGATCAGGTGCAGCCCGATTACTTCACCCATCTTCTAGGGTTGTTTCCCGGGTTAAACGCCAGTCAATTTGGCATCTATGGATGAACTGATGAGACGCTCAACCCTTGTAACGAGCAGCCATCGCCTCCAGCGCCACCGGTTTGATGCGTGAGGCGTGGCCGGCGCAGCCGAAGGCTTCGAAGCGGGCCTTGACGATGCCGCGTGCCGCGTTTTTGGCGGCAACCAGGGCTTTGCGCGGGTCGAATTCGGAGGGCTGCTGAGCGAAGGTGCGGCGCATGGCGCCGGTCATGGCCAGGCGGATGTCGGTGTCGATGTTGACCTTGCGCACGCCACTGCGGATGCCGCGCTGGATCTCTTCTACCGGCACGCCGTAGGTCTCTTTGATGTCGCCGCCAAACTGGCGAATGATCTCGAGCCACTCCTGCGGCACGCTGCTGGAGCCGTGCATCACCAGGTGCGTGTTGGGCAGCTCGGCGTGGATGGCGGCGATGCGGTCCATGGCGAGGATGTCGCCGGTGGGCTTGCGGGTGAACTTGTAGGCGCCGTGGCTGGTGCCGATGGCAATCGCCAGTGCGTCTACGCCAGTTTGCTGCACAAAGTCGCGTGCCTGCACCGGGTCGGTCAGCATCATGTCGTGGGTCAGTTTGCCTTCGGCGCCCGAGCCGTCTTCTTCGCCGGCGTCCCCGGTCTCCAGAGAGCCCAGGCAGCCCAGTTCACCCTCTACTGAGACGCCAATCGCGTGCGCCATGGCACAGACCTGGCGTGTGACTGCCACGTTGTAGTCATAGCTGGCGGGCGTCTTGGCGTCCTCCATGAGCGAGCCGTCCATCATCACGCTGGTGAAACCCGAGCGGATCGACTGGATGCACACCGCAGGCGAGGCGCCGTGGTCCTGGTGCACCACCACCGGGATGTCGGGGTGGGTTTCCACCGCAGCCAGCATCATGTGGCGCAGGTAGGCCTCGCCCGCGTATTTGCGTGCGCCGGCCGAGGCCTGCAGGATCACCGGGCTGTCGGTTTCCTGAGCGGCCTCCATGATGGCCAGGATTTGCTCTAGGTTGTTGACATTGAAGGCCGGCACGCCGTAGCCGTGTTCGGCGGCGTGGTCCAGCACCTGGCGCAGGGAAACAAAAGCCATCGCAATCTCCGAAAAAATTTATAAGAAATCAGGCCCCAAGCCACGTGGCTATTGGGTTGTTAGCTATCAATACAGTAGCGAAGCGCAGTTGGCGATGATGCGGTCCGGCGCGCAGGCGGCAATCGGCTGGCCCATGTTGTAGCCATAGGGCAGGGCCCACACCGCCACCCCGGCATTGCGCGCCGTGGCCACGTCGATGCTGGAGTCGCCCACAAACAGTGCTCGCCCCGGCGCTACGCCAAAGGCGGCCAGGCAGCTGGCAATGCCGGCCGGGTCGGGTTTTTTGGTGGGTAGGGTGTCGCCGCTGACCACGCGGTCCAGCAGCGGCATGAGCTGGTGGGCGTTTAGCACGGTGGCCGTGTAGCGGCCTTCCTTGTTGGTGACCACCGCCAGCTTCACGCCACGGCTGCGCAGCGCCACCAGGGTCTCGCGCACTTGCGGGTAGAGCTGGCTGCGGGTGCCGCAGCGGGCCTGGTAATGCTGGTCAAACACGGCGGCCGCGCCGGGCAAGCTGTCCGAGGCGCGCACCACGGCCTCAGTCAGGCCCTGGCTCCAGGCCAGCGCCTGCACCAGCAGGGTGCGGGTGCCATGGCCGATCCAGTCATTCACCTGGGTTTGCGACACCAGTGGCAGCGCCAGCGCCTGCAGGGTGTCGTTGACGGCGTCACAAATTTCGGGCGCGGTCTCGATCAGGGTGCCGTCGAGGTCGAACATCACCAAGTCAAAAGGGCTATTGATGGGCATGGCGGCTCTCCTGCTCAGGCGGCGCGCTTCTTGCGCTCCATCATGCGCCAGATGAAGGGGGTGAAGATCAGCTGCATAGCCAGCTCCATCTTGCCGCCGGGCACCACGATGGTGTTGGCACGGCTCATCCACGAGCCGTCGATCATGCTGCGCAGGTACTGGAAATCGATGCCCTTGGGCTTGGCAAAGCGGATCACCACCATGCTCTCATCGGGCGAGGGGATGTCGCGCGAAATGAAGGGGTTGGAGGTGTCCACCATCGGTACGCGCTGGAAGTTCACGTGCGTATGCATGAACTGCGGGCAGATGTAGTTCACATAATCCGGCATGCGGCGCAGGATGGTGTCGGTGACGGCCTCGGTGCTGTAGCCGCGCTTGGATTTGTCGCGCCAGAGCTTCTGGATCCACTCCAGGTTGATCACCGGCACCACGCCGATCAGCAGGTCAGGGTGCTGGGCGAGGTTGACCTCGGGCGTGACCACGGCACCGTGCAGGCCTTCGTAAAACAGCAGGTCGGTGCCGGCGGGCACGTCTTCCCAAGGCGTGAAGGTGCCGGGCTCTTGCTGGTAGGGCGCAGCCTCGTCTTGGTCATGCAGGTACTTGCGGCGCTTCCCGCTGCCGCTGCCGGCGTAATCGCTAAACAGGGTCTCCAGCTCGGCAAACAGGTTGTTTTCGGGGCCGAAGTGGCTGAAGTTCTTGTTGCCGGCGCGCTCGGCTGCGGCGGCTTTTTGCTTCATCTCCTTGCGGTCAAAGCGGTGAAAGCTGTCGCCCTCGATGATGGCGGCGTTGACCCCTTCGCGCCGAAAGATGTTCTCGAAGGTGCGCGTGACCGAGGTGGTGCCGGCGCCGCTGGAGCCGGTGATGGCGATGATGGGATGGCGTTCAGACATGGGGCGCTTTCAGTGGTCAGTCAAGAGGGGGCTTCAGTCCCGGAACAGGCTGCGCTCGGTGAACAGGGGGTTGTGCTGCGCTACGACCGCCGGCTCGGCGTGGTAGCGCTCGATGCGCTCGACCTCGCTACGCGAGCCGAACACCAGGCCGATGCGCTGGTGCAGTGAGGTCGGCTGCACCGCCAGCATGGCCGTGTGGCCGGTGCTGGCGCGCCCGCCCGCCTGCTCCATGATCATGCCGATCGGGTTGGCCTCGTACAGCAGGCGCAGCCGACCGGGTTTGCTCAGGTCTTTGGTGTCGCGCGGGTACATGAAGACGCCGCCGCGCATCAGGATGCGGTGCGCCTCGGCCACCATGCTGGCGATCCAGCGCATGTTGAAGTCCTTGCCGCGCGGGCCGGTCTTGCCGGCTAGGCATTCGTCCACATAGCGTTTGACCGGTGCTTCCCAGAAGCGGCTGTTGGAGGCGTTGATGGCAAATTCCTGGGTCTCGGCCGGTACCTGGATGCCCGGGTGGGTCAACATGAATTCGCCCAGGTTCGGGTCGAGCGTGAAGCCGTGTACCCCGGTGCCCACGGTCAGCACCAGCATGGTGGTTGGGCCGTACAACGCGTAGCCGGCGGCCACCTGGCGGGTACCGGGCTGCAGAAAGTCGGTCTCGGTCACATCACGACCAGTGTCTGGACCGCGCAAGATGGAGAAGATGCTGCCCACTGTCACGTTCACATCAATGTTGCTGGAGCCGTCCAGCGGGTCAAACACCAGCAGGTACTTGCCACGTGGCAACTGGGCCGGAATCTGGTAAGGCACGTCCATTTCTTCCGAGGCCATGCCCGCCAGGTGGCCGGCCCATTCGGTGCGACGGATGAAGATGTCGTTGGACAGGACGTCGAGCTTTTTTTGGGTCTCGCCCTGCACATTGACGCTGCCGCCCGATTCAGGCGCGTGGTTGCCCATGGCCCCACCGAGTTCGCCAAAAGCAACGGCGCGGGCAATGGCCTTGCAGCACAGCGCCACGTCGAGCAGCAGGGCATTGAAATCGCCACTCGCATCGGGAAAACGGCGCCGCTCCTCGATCAGGAACTGGGTCAGTGTTGAGCGGCCGGACAGGGGCATGGTGGATCTCCGAGGGTTAGGCCGTGGCTAGGGTGTCGTAAGGGCGTGCCAGGCCTGCAGGTCGGCGACCGTAACGCCTTGCAGGTTGGGCAGCACCTTGAGCGCGGCGCTGAAATCATGGCCAGCCGTGAATTGGGTTGGGGTGATCACCGTGGCCAAACCGGCGCCGGTTGCTGCGCGCAGGCCGTTGGCCGAGTCCTCAAACGCCAGGCACTGCGCGGCGGGTAGTTGCAGCCGCTGCAGCGTCTGCAGATAGACCTGCGGGTGCGGCTTCTTGATGGTGGCGGTAGAGGCATCTTCCACAATGCCAAAAAACTGCCGCCAGTCGGAGCCGATGGCGCCGCGAAGCAGTGCTGCAATGTTCACGGGTGAGGTCGTTGTGGCAATGGCCAGGTGCAGACCGGCATGGCCTGCGGCGTCGATCAGGTGCAGCACGCCGGGGCGCAGGCTGACCGCGCCGTCGTTCACCATGGCCTCATAGGCGGCGGTTTTGAGCTCATGCAGCCGGGCAATGGTGTCGCGCACCCCGGCGCCATCCACATCGCGCACCTCGGGGTGGCGCTGTGTCCAGTAGTGCGTCAGGCGCTCCTTGCCGCCGGACACGTCAAGCAGTTGGGTGTACAGCGCCTCATCCCAGTGCCAGTCCAGGCCTTCTTGGTCAAACGCCTGGTTGAAGGCCGCGCGGTGGGCGGCCTCGGTGTCGGCCAGTGTGCCATCCACATCAAAAATCAGGGCTTGGAGCATGGTGGTTCTCGGTTGTGTTCAGGCGGGAGCTTCAGGCTTGGAACAGCCGGCTGGCCAGGATGTCGGGGGCCGCAATGGTGCTGAGGTCATCGGCGTTGAGGTGGCGCTCACGGTCGGCAAACAGCCTGCTGGCCTGGCGTAGGCGGGCCCGGTCCAGCGCGTTGCGCACGCTGCGGGCGTTGGCAAAGTGGGGCTGCTGCACCCGCAAGCCCAGGTAGCGCTGGAACACCGTGTCGGCATCGGGCGCAAACACATAGTTCTGCTGAATCAGCATTTTTTGCGAAATCTGCA
>CAJAXU010000023.1 GCA_903948045.1 uncultured beta proteobacterium
ATCGCGCGCTGGCGGGCGATGTTGATGTCACCGCTCCAGCCCAGCGAGACACAAATGGAGCCACCAGCCAGGTCGTTGATGTAGCCCGAGCTGCTGAAGATCGTGATGAAGGGACGCACCGCCTTGAGCATGGCGGAGGCCTCCTGATAGTCAGCCGCATTCTTGCTGAACGGATCTTTGCCCAGGTAATGCAGGGCCGCGGGCAGGATTTCAGAGGCGCTGTCAAGCACCGACACGCCGCAACCCTTGAGCTTGCTCGCGTACTTGGGATTGAACACCAGTTCCCAGGCATTGGTCGGCAGCGGCTCATTGCCCAGCGCCGCCTTCACCTTGGCGGTGTTGATGCCGACCGTGGTGTAGCCCCAAAGCCAGTTGACGAGGTACTGGTTGCCGGGGTCGAGGCTGGCAATCTGCCCTTGAATATCGGGATCGAGGTTTTTCAGGTTGGGCAGCAGCGATTTGTCGAGTTTGCGCAACAGGCCGCCGTCCATCTGCAGCCGGGCCCAGTTCGACGACGGCACCACGATGTCGTAACCGGTCTTGCCAGCCACCAGCTTGGCGTGCAGGATTTCGTTGTTGTCAAAGGTGTCGTAGCGCACCTTGATGCCGGTTTCTTTCTCGAAATTCTGGATGGTGTCGGCCGCGATGTAATCCGACCAGTTGTAGATATTGAGCACCTTGGCGTCTTGCGCCAGGGCCGCGCTGGCTGACCAGGCCAGCGTGCCGGCCAGCGCCAAACCGGCCCAAAATTTGCCACCCAAACTGTGTTTTTTGACAGCAACCAATTGATTCTCCTGAAAAACAATGCAACACGACCCGGGTCAGCATCTTAAACCCGCAAATTGCCCATTGACCTACATGCAATCCCTATGCCAGCCAGCCTCGTTGCTTGACGTCGCGGTAGGTCAGGTCCAAGCACTTGACGATGAGGTCGACCATCTCGTCAATCTGCGCCCGCGTCATGATCAAGGGCGGCGCGATGATCATGCGGTCCCCCACGGCCCGCATGATCAGTCCCTGCGCAAAGCAATGGCCACGGCAAATCATGCCCACGCCCTGCTCCTCGGCGAAGCGCTGCCGCGGCGCCTTGCTTTTCACCAACACCAGGCCGGCCATGAAGCCACACGTCTCGGCCAGACCGACCAAGGGGTGTTCTGACAGCTCGGCGTAACGCTGTGCCAAATAGGGCCCGATGTCGTCGCGTACCCGCTGCGGCAATTGCTCGCGCTCCATGACATCTAGGTTGGCCAGACCCACTGCGCAGGCCACCGGGTGCCCGCTGTAGGTGTAACCGTGGGCAAACTCACCGCCATGCTCGATCAGCACTTTGGCCACCCGGTCGCCCACCATGACACCGCCCAACGGTATGTAACCGCTGGTCACCGCCTTGGCAAAGGTCACCAGATCCGGCTTGTAGCCAAATTTGTCATAGGCAAACCAGGTGCCGAGCCGGCCAAAAGCACAAATCACCTCGTCACTGATCAGCAAAATGCCGTACTTGTCCACAATCCGCTGAATCTCGGGCCAGTAGGTGGCAGGCGGAATGATGACGCCACCGGCGCCCTGGATCGGCTCAGCAATGAAGGCCGCTACCTTGTCGGGCCCCAAAGCCAAGATTTTCTCCTCCAACCAGCCAGCGGCGCGCACGCCGAACTCATCCGCCGACTCGCCGGGCAGGCCGTTTTCAAAGAAATAGGGTTGCTCGATGTGCGTGATGTTGGGAATCGGCAAATCACCCTGCGCATGCATACCGCTCATACCGCCCAGCGATGCGCCGGCCATGGTGCTGCCGTGGTAGGCGTTGATACGGCTGATGATCACCTTGCGCTGCGGCTGCCCCAGCAGGTCCCAGTAGCGGCGCACCATCCGCACGTTGGAGTCGTTACTCTCGCTGCCGCTGGAGGAATAGAACACGTGCTGAAAGCTTCGCTCTCCGGCATTGGGCGCCAGGCTGGCCAGTTTGGCCGCCAGCTGCACCGCCGGCACATTGGTGGTCTGGAAGAAGCTGTTGTAGTAGGGCAGCGTCATCATCTGGTGGTGTGCGGCATCGGCCAGCTCGCGCCGACCGTAGCCCACGTTGACGCACCACAGGCCACTCATGGCATCGAGCACCCGGGCACCTTCCGAGTCCCAGACGTAAATACCCTCGCTGCGCACCATCACCCGGGCACCGCGGCCCGACAGGTCTTTGAAATCGGTGAAAGGGTGCAAAAAATGGGCGCTGTCCAGGGACTGGATCAGGGCGGTATCGACCAAAGCGTTCATGGTGAGGGCTTTCTTGGGGTTGTGCGGCTGGCGTTCAAACATGAAGCAACAAATGCTCCCGCTCCCAGGGCGAGATCACTTTCATGAACTCGTCGAACTCCAGCTCCTTGATTTCAGCATAGACGGTGATGAACTCCTTGCCCAGCACCTCGTGCAGGTCCGACTCGCGGCGCAGCCAATCCAGCGCCTCACCCAGGCTGCGCGGCAGGGCGTAGGGCGACAGATAGGCGTCGCCCTTCATCTCGGCCTTGGGCTTGATCTTGTTTTTCAGGCCCAGGTAGCCGCAGGCCAATGTCATGGCTAAGGCCACATACGGGTTGGCATCGGCGCCGATGATGCGGTTTTCCACCCGACGGGCCTGGGGCGAAGAGATCGGCGAGCGGATGCCCACCGTGCGGTTGTCGTAGCCCCATTCGATGTTGATCGGGGCGGCGGTGTTGCGCGACAGCCGGCGGTAGCTGTTGACATAGGGCGCCACCAGCACCATGGCCGCCGGGATGTAGCGCTGCAGCCCGCCGATGTAATGCATGAAGGCTTCCGACGCTGAGCCGTCCGGGTTGCTGAAGATATTCAGCCCAGTGGCCTTGTCTAGGATACTTTGGTGCACGTGCATGGCACTGCCTGGCTCCGCTGCAATCGGCTTGGCCATGAAGGTGGCGTACATGTCATGCCTCAGGGCCGCCTCGCGCACCGTGCGCTTGAAGAAAAACACCTCATCGGCCAGCCCGAGCGGCTCGGCATGGAAAAAATTGATTTCCATTTGCCCGGCACCGACCTCGTGGATCAGGGTGTCGACGTTGAGCTCCATCTTGTCGCAGTAGTCGTAGATTTCTTCGAACAGCGGATCGAACTCGTTGACGGCATCGATGCTGTAGGCCTGCCGCGAGGTCTCAGCCCGACCGCTGCGACCCACCGGGGCACGCAGCAGCGTGTTCGGGTCGGTGTTGCGCGCGGTCAGGTAAAACTCCAGCTCGGGCGCCACGATGGGCTGCAGGCCCTCGGCCGCAAACAGCTCGCACACCCGGCGCAGCACCGAGCGGGGCGCAAACGGCACCAGCTTGCCCTGGTGGTCAAAGCAGTCATGGATCACCTGAGCCGTGGGGTCGCTGGCCCAGGGCACGATGCGCACCGTGGACGGGTCAGGCCGCAGCTGCATGTCACGGTCGGTCGGGTCAATCACATCGTAATAGGGCCCGCTTTCGGGGAACTCGCCCGTGACCCCCATCGCCACGACCGCCTGCGGCAAGCGCATGCCACGGTCCTCGGTGAATTTGGTGCGGGGCAGAATCTTGCCGCGCGCCACGCCGGTCAGGTCAGGCACCAGGCACTCGACCTCGGTCACCCGGCGCTCGTTGAGCCATTGTTCCAGGTCGTTGAAATTCAAGACTTTTTTGTCGTACATGGTCGTCTCCCCGCGGTGGCGGGTCGCAAGTGCCGCCAAAACCTCAAACCCAAATCAGACCGCAGACCGCCATTTTTTCCTGTGGCTTAGCGCAAAGCAACGTCAGCGGGTTGGATGCGGGACTCGAGAGGCCTATGCCAGATCAGGGTGGTGGGGCGTTCGGCGCAGCGGCATCGAATACGAAGGGACTTCCCACTTCTTGGCAACGGCATTAAGTGCCAAGATTGGTTTTGGAAGAGTCAATCTACAACCCTTGGAAGGAGAAGCCCTATGAGCGAGATTACACGAGTCGGCGTTGATTTGGCAAAACGCGTCATCCAGATACATGCGGTCAATGCCGCTGGACTGCGGGTCACGGGACGCGCACTGCCGCGCGAT
>CAJAXU010000024.1 GCA_903948045.1 uncultured beta proteobacterium
ATCAAAGGCCAGCTTCGGCGGCCGCGGGAAATCCCACACCGACACCTGGCCGGGCCCGGGTACCGCTGCAAAGGCGGGCCTCGCGGCGCCGCGCCAGGTCCAGGCATCACGGGCGGCCTGCGCCCATTCGGGGATATTGCTCATGGCGCCATGCTACCCGGACGAGAAATCAAACCCGAGTTGTTGGCTGCTGGCTGCGCTGGCTGCTTTGGCTTTTTTGCGCGCAGCCGGTAGTGTGCGCGAGGCATGTTTCTCAACCACGGCGGCTTTGCCGGCCTTCACTTCCGGAGTTTTCCGCAGTGCGTGCAGCCGCTGCTTGGCCTCGCGCGTGGCCGAGGCCAGGTCAACCACAGGCTGGGGCAGGCTGCTGTAGGCTGGCGCGGGCATCAACCAGGGCTCAAACAGCCAGCTGTCCGACACGCCGCGCATGGCTGGCAGCCAGCGTCGCACAAACTTGCCATGCGGGTCGTGGTCCTGGGCTTGTTTGACCGGGTTGTAAACGCGGGTGGTGTTGATGCCCGTGGTACCAGATTGCATTTGCAACTGGCTCCAGTGGATGCCTGGCTCGTAATCCAGAAACTGGGTGGCCAGCCACTCGCCCACTGGCCGCCAATGCAGCCACAGCGGGTAGGCGGCCACCGACACCAACATGGCGCGCATGCGGAAATTCAGCCACCCGGTTTCCCGCAGCATGGTGACAGAGGCATCCACCATCGGCCAGCCGGTGCGGGCCTCTTTCAGAGCTTCAAAATGCTGCTGATTGAAGGCCAGCTCGCGCAGGTCGTCGTAGCCGCAGTGCATGTTGTGCCATTCAATCGCCGGCTCATCTTCGAGTTTTTGGATGAAGTGGCAGTGCCAGTACAGGCGGCTGATGAAAGCGCTCAGCCCGCCGCGGTGCCGTGTGGCCTGCTCGGGCAGCTGGGCCAGCTGCGCCCGGGTTTTTTGCACCACCTCGCGCATGCTGATGCAGCCCCAGGCCAGATAGGCCGACAAGCGCGAGCAGGCATCCGGCGCTGACAAGGGCGATGAGATGCCGCCACGGTAGCCCAGGCTGCGGGCATGCAAAAAGCTGTGCAGGGTGGCCAGCGCCAGCGGGCGGCCACCGCGCTGGCGCAATGGCGGGTTGTGCTGCAGATGGCTCGGCGCCGTCATGGCCAAAGGCGCGCTGGGGCGGCCCGGCCAAAACTGCAGGTTTGCCGGGTTTTGCACCGGCGCCGCCATGTGCTTTTCCCAGGCGGCCTGCCACTGGTTACGGCTTTTCAAACGGCGCACCACGCCAAACTGTGCAAACTCGTGCCACAGCACACCCTGCACGCGGCACCATGCAGCCACCCGGAGATCTCGGGCATAGCTGGCGCCATTGCCGGTTTCTTCGTGTGAATAGAGCCCGGCGAACGGGGCCTGGGCCCAAATGGCGTTCAGCACCTCGGGCATGGCGCCGGTATGGATCTCGATGCAGCCGCCAAGCAGGCGCAACTGCTGGTCCAGCGCCTGCAGCGACTCGTGCACAAATTCAAAATGCTGCAAGGCCGCATCGGGCTGTGCCCATATTTCTGGTTCCACCACATAGATACAGCGCACTGCGCCCTGCTGCGCCGCCGCGGCAAGCGCGGCATGGTCTTGCCAGCGCAAGTCACGTTTAAACCAAACCAGCGAATAGCTCATGTGCCTGTAGATTATTGGTCCAAATCCGGCCTGGGGCTGCGACCCTAAAATCCGGCCATTGAGCTTGATGGCTTATACCTCGCCTCTAGACCCTGCCACTGCACCCGGAGACCAAGCCATGAGCACTGAACCCGCTGACGAACTGCTGACCGAGATGCGTGGCCCTGTGATGTGGCTCACGATCAACCGCGAAGACAAGCGCAATTCGCTCAACCCGCCGGTACTGGCCGGCTTGACCGAGGCCCTGGCCAACGCCAACCGCAACCGCGAGGTGCGCGCCGTGGTGATCACCGGGGCTGGTAACCGTGCCTTTTGCGCGGGTGCCGATCTGCAGAGCGGCAAGTCGTTCAAGTTTGACTATTCTGAGCCCTATGTCGGCTTTGCCAACCTGTTCCGCCAGGCCAAGATGTCCACCGTGCCGCTGATTGCCCGTGTCAATGGCGCCTGCATGGCCGGGGGCATGGGGGTCATGGGCATGTGTGACATGGTGGTGGCCACGCCGCAGGCCATCTTTGGCCTGCCCGAGGTCAAGGTGGGCATTTTCCCGGCGCAGGTGCTCAGCGTCATCGGCCACCTGCTGCCGCGCCGCGTGCTGGCTGAGATGTGCCTGACCGGCGAGCCGCTGACCGCCGCCCAGGCGCTGGAACACCACCTGATCAATTACGTTCGTGAGGACCTGGACGCGGGCGTCGACTGGCTGCTGGGCCGTATGCTGGACAAGGCGCCGGCTGCGATCCGGCGTGGCCTCTACACCATGAAGAAGATCGAGGCTATGGCCTTTGAAGAATCGATGTCCTTCACCGAGAGCCAGATTGGCCTATTTGCGCTGACTGAAGACGCTGCCGAAGGCCAGCTGGCGTTCCGCGAAAAGCGCAAACCGGTCTGGACCGGCCGGTAATCGCACCATGGCAGACCGCCCAGACCCAGACCGCGTGGTCCGCATTGGCGGCGCGTCCGGTTTTTGGGGCGACAGCAGCCTGGGCGCGCCGCAGCTGGTGGGCAGCGGGCAGATTGACTACATGGTGTTCGATTACCTGGCCGAACTCACCATGTCCATCCTGGCCGGCGCCCGCCTGAAAAAGCCCGAACTCGGCTATGCCACCGACTTTGTGGCGGTGGCCATGAAAGCGGTGCTGCGCGACGTGGTAGACCGCGGCATTCGCGTGGTCAGCAATGCCGGTGGCGTCAACCCGCAGGGCTGCGCTGCGGCACTGGCGGCGCTGGCGGCCGAGCAGGGCGTGCCCCTGTCAATTGCCGTGGTGCTGGGCGACGACGTGCTGCCGCTGCTGCCGCAGCTGCGCGAGGCCGCAGACCCGGTGCGCGAGCTGCAAAGCGGTGCGACATTGCCAGCGCAAGTGTTGACCGCCAACGCCTATTTGGGTGCTTTGCCAATCAAGGCCGCGCTGGATGCCGGTGCCCAGGTGGTCATCACCGGCCGCTGCGTCGATTCGGCAGTGACGCTGGGCGTGCTGATGCACGAGTTTGGCTGGGCCCCGACCGATTACGACGCCCTGGCGGCGGGCAGCCTGGCCGGCCACATCATCGAGTGCGGTTGCCAGGCCACTGGTGGCCTGCACACCGACTGGGACACGGTGCCGGGCTGGGCCGACATCGGTTACCCCATCGTCGAATGCCGCGCCGACGGCAGCTTTACCTGCACCAAGCCTGCCGGTACCGGCGGCCTGGTGACGCCAGCAGTGATCGCCGAGCAGATGCTGTACGAGATTGGCGACCCGGCCCGCTACATCCTGCCTGACGTGGTGTGTGATTTCACGCAGGTCACGCTGGCGCAGGCCGGCGAGCACCGGGTGGCGGTGCGCGGTGCACGTGGCCATGCACCCACCGACAGCTACAAGGTCAGCGCCACCTACATGGCGGGCTTCAAGGCCTCGGCCCAGCTCACCATTGTGGGCTTTGACGCGGTGGCCAAGGCCCGGCGCACCGGTGACGCCATTGTGGAGCGCACCTCGCTCATGTTGGTCAAGCTGGGGCTGCCACCCTACACCGCCACGCACATCGAAGTGCTGGGTGCCGAATCCTGCTACGGCCCGCATGCCACGGCGCAGCACACCCGCGAGGCGGTGCTGCGCCTCACGGCCACCCATGCACGCAAAGAAGCGCTGGACCTGTTGGCCCGAGAGGTGGCGCCGGCCGGCACCTCCTGGGCGCCCGGCACCACCGGCGCTGGCGGGGGCCGCGTCGCCGCATCTCCCTCCATCCGCCAATTCGCCTTTCTGTTGCCCAAGGCACTACTGAACCCTGTGGTGTTGATGGATGGCGCAGAGCTGGCGGTGCCACAACCCGCTGGCGCAGCCGTTGTGGCAGGCGAGCCAGCGCCAACACCCGTTGCCATTGCCGTGGCCGTGCCAGACGTCGCAGCCCACCCCAGCGAATTGCGCGAGGTGCCGCTGATCCGCCTAGCCTGGGCCCGCAGCGGTGACAAGGGCGACATCTCCAACATCGGCGTCATTGCCCGCATGCCCGCACTGCTACCCCTGTTGCGCGCACAGCTTACTGAAGGCGCGGTGGCGGCCTTTTTGGCGCACCTGGTCAAAGGCCGGGTCACGCGCTTTGAGGTGCCCGGCATCCATGCCTTCAATTTTGTGTGCGAGCAGGCCTTGGACGGCGGCGGCATGAGCTCGCTGCGCAACGACGCGCTGGGCAAGGGCATGGGCCAGATTCTGCTGTCCATGCCGATCCAGGTGCCCATCGCGCTGCTGGCGCAGTGCCGGCTGACCGGCATCGAAATTCCTTTCGATGTCTAGATGCCTTACCCCACTGTGGTGATTCCGGAGTCGATCGGGTTTTATTCGCGTTGGTCGTGCGCGCAGGTATTACACCAATGCGCTGTAAGCGCCGCCGTCCAGCTGCAGATTTTGGCCTGTGATGAATCCAGACGTACTGGCGCAAAAAAACGCACAAGCCGCGCCAAATTCTTGCGGGTCGCCTAAGCGGTTGGCGGGTAGCGTTGCCGCAATTCTGCCGCGCGCTTCATCGCGTGTTATGCCGGATTCTTTCATCATGCGCTGTGCCATGAACTCCTGTCTGGGTGTGTCAAAACGCTCTGGGAGTAAATTGTTGATGGTCACGTTGTCGATGATGGCTTCGCGTGCCAGGGCCTTTGACAGGGCTGTGAGCCCAGCACGGGCGGCTGTGGATAAGCCCATTGCCGCATGCGGTGTTTTGACCATGGCCGATGTGATGTTGACGATGCGCCCAAAGCGCCGGGCGCGCATGCCCGGGATCACCTCACGCATCAGCAGCGCAGCCGACAGTAAATTACTTTCTAGGGCGCTTATCCAGGCAGCGTGATCCCAGTCGGCCAACTGGCCGGGGGGTGGACCGGCGTTGTTGTTGACGAGAATGTCCGGCTCGGGACAAGCCGCTAGCAGGCTACGACGACCCGCATCGGTGTTGAGGTCTGCCACGACCGGGGTAATGCGGGCGCCTGTTGCTTGGCGCAGGGTTTCTGCTGCTGCAGCGAGTTTTTCGGCATGACGCCCATTGATGAACACCGCACAGCCTTCCTGCGCCAGCGCCAGTGCACAGGCGTAGCCGAGGCCTTGCGATGAAGCGCAAATGATAGCGTTTTTAGCCTTCAGACCAAGGTCCATATCAGCGTCCTTTGGGTTCAGGCCTGCAGGTCGGCAAAAGATTTTCCTTCGCGGACGAGTTGCTGCAACAGCGGCGCCGGTTGCCACCAAAAGCCATATTCAGCGTGCAGACGCTCAATGTCGGCCAGCACATGGGCGAGCCCAATCCGGTCAGCGATGAACATCGGGCCGCCGTGCTGAGCCGGGAAGCCGTAGCCCGTCAGGTAGGTGATGTCGATATCACTCGGCCTGAGCGCGATGCCCTGCGCCAACAGCTTGGCGCCTTCGTTGATCATCCCGTAGAGACAGCGTTTGATGATCTCAACTTCGGTCATGGTACGTCGCGGCAAACCCATGCGGGCTGATTCGTCGGTAATGAACTGTTCGATGGCCGGGTCGCGAAGTGGTGTTCTGTCGCCGGCTTCGTAGCGGTACCAACCCTGACCGCTTTTCTGGCCTAGCCGTCCCAAATCGCACAACTTCATGATCAAGTCGTTCCAGCGCCGGTCGGTGGGGCGGGTCGCCATTTGAGCCTTGCGTGTCTGGTAGCCGACATCGTTGCCAGCCATGTCGTGCACTGCAAAGATGCCCATGGCGTAGCCAAATTTTGTCAATGTCGCGTCGACCTCGTGGGGTAGGGCGCCGTCTTCCACCAGAAAGTGCGCTTCGCGGGTGTAGTTGCGAAACAGGGCGTTGCCGATGAAGCCTGGATAGATGCGTGCCAGCACAGCGATCTTGCCCATGCGATGACCCAGCGCCATCAGGGTGGCGATCACGTCGGGTGCCGTGTGGGCGCAGCGCACCACTTCGAGCAGGCGCATCACGTGCGCGGGGCTGAAGAAATGCGCGCCGACCACGTCCTGCGGGCGTTGGGTCACTGCGGCGATCTGGTCCACGTCCAGGCCAGAGGTGTTGGAGGCCAGAATCGAACCTGGCTTGCAAAGCGCATCGAGCTGGCGAAAAATAGATTGTTTGAGGGCCATGTCTTCGAAAACCGCCTCGATCACCAGGTCTGCATCTTTCGCATCCATCATCTGCACTGAGCCGGTGATCTGCGCCAGACGCTGGTTCATCTCTTCCTGGCTCAGCTTGCCCCGTTTGACCGTGGTGGCGTAGTTGTCTCTTGCACGTTGCATGCCGCGATCCAGCGCCTCGGTACTGGTTTCGATCAGGGTCACTGGGATACCAATGTTGGCCAAGGACATCGAAATGCCGACTCCCATCGTTCCCGCACCAATCACCGCTACATGGTTGACCGGGCGCAGCGGTGTATCAGCAGCAATGTCTGGGATGTGAATAGCTTCAGCGGCTGCAAATTTGGCGTGTGCCGCAGCGCGAAGGCGGTCGGCATCGCTGACGCTGAAGAAATCAAAATCGCCGGTGGTGTTCACGGTTGGGTATCCTGGAGTTTTTTGGCCTTGCCTTCAACAAACTCACGCAGCTTGGCCTCGGCCTCTGGCGGACGTGCACGCGCTGAGTTGAGTTGTTCGACGAATAGGCCGTCGTCGTGTGACATGTCGTGGATGCGTGGCAGCACATTGATGATCATCCAGTTGGTTTCCACACTGTTTTTGGCGATGCGGTGCGCCAACTCTGTCGCCTTGCCCAGTGCCTCACCGGTCGGTGTCACGTAGCGGATGATTTTCTCTTGCAGCCCCTCTGCCGCGCTGAGTAGGCGGCCAGTGAGCATCATGTCCATCATGACCGTGGTGCCGACAACACGCTGAATGCGAATGGTGCCGCCACCGCCCACGAAAATGCCGCGTTGGCCCTCAGGCAAGCCAAACATGGCAGACTCGTCTCCCACGCGCACATGGGCAGCGGTGGCCAATTCCAGGCCACCGCCCACGACTGCGCCGTGCAATGCGGCTACAAAGGGTATCGGTCCGCGCGCGATCATGTCAAAGACCTCATGCCAGTTGTGACGTTTGCGCTTGCGCGGGGGCTTGATCTGACCTGTTGCGCGTGCCAACGCCTCGCCGAGATCCAGTCCCGCGCAAAAGTTGGTGCCATGGCCAAAAAGAACGGCCACATCGGCTTCTTCGTGTGCGCGCAGCACCGCAGCGCGCAGCTCGTCAATCAATGGGTCGTTGATGCTGTTGCGTTTGTCGGGGCGGTTCAGTCCGATCAGGGCAACATTGCCATCGAGTTCGTAGGTGATCAGGGGTTCGCTCATGTATGCCTAGGCCAATAAATAGAGAGGTGGGGGTTTAAAGATCGAGAACCAGCTTGGCGCTTTTGGCACCTGAACAGCAGACCATCATTCGATTGTTGGCCGTTTTTTCGGCCTCGGTCAGCACCATGTCGCGGTGGTCCGGAGTGCCCTCAAGCACCTTGACTTCACAGGTACCGCAAATGCCTTGCCGGCATGAAAACGGTGGCTCCAAGCCGATGGCGATCAGACCATCGAGTAGGGACTGCCCTGGCGCTATCTGCAAGCTACGGTTGGCGCGCATCAACTCTACGGTGTAGCTACCGTCGGTGGCGCTGGCTTGTTTGGCTGCGAAGTATTCCCGGTGCACGCGCTGAGGAGGCAGGCTCGCCGTGGCGTGCTCATACGACTCCAGCAGCGCAAGGGGGCCACAGGCATACACATGCCCACCTGTTGGCACAGCAGCTATCAAAGCCTTCAAGTCAAGCATTTTCTGACCGGGCTCCTGGTCAAAATTCAATTGCACGTCGGCGCCGGACTCCCCTTGGTAACGCTGCAATACACCGAGAAAACCCGCATGTTGGCGCGTTCGCGCCGTGTAGTGCAAGCGCCAGGGCGTACCAAGTGCTTGAGAACGCGCGATCATGCTGAGCAGGGGGGTGATGCCGATACCCCCCGCGATGAACACATTGAAGGGCGAAGTCTCGTCCATAACAAAGTGATTGCGCGGCGCACTGATCGTCAGAACCGCACCAGTGCGCAGTTGCTCGTGCATGAAGCGCGAGCCGCCCCGGCTCTTCGCATCATTGTTTACACCGATACAGTAGCGGTGCGTTTCCTGAGGGTCGTTCAGCAACGAGTAACTGCGCAGAAGACCACCGGACAATTGAAGGTCGATGTGGCTACCGGCGGTGAAGGTCGGCAGCGCGCTGGCGGGGGCCAGCGGCACCAACTCAAAGCCGAGAATGCTGTTGGCTTCGTAGGTGGTGGTTCGGACCCGTACCTGCTGTGTGGTGATGTCAGTCACAGTGAAAAATCGTGGTTTAAGGGTCAGAGATCAATCACGTTGATCGGCTGGATGGCCACACCGGTGGCCTCCGCATGAGCCTGTTGCACCCATTCGGGTTGCCCGGTGTGAAAGATAAAGTGGTTCAACAACCGTGCCCATTTCGGATGGCGCTGGTAGTCTGCCAGAGAGAGGCCTTGTATAAAGAAATCCCGCGAGTCACTGGGCAAAACAACTTGATGGTTGGTCGCAGCGACGCGCATGACGCCCTTGGGATCGCGCCCAGACTGGATGGCCTCGATGTCTTCGAGCAGCCGGCGCCGAATCATCGCGATACCCAGATCGCTGCTGCACAGGTTTTCCCGGGTGCGGTCCGCAATGCGACCCTGCCCTACCCAGGCCACGATATCTTGATTGATCACGTGGCTTGTGATCCACCGGCCGCTGTCGTCTGTGATCGGACTGGTCCAAGTCGGAATGCTGGTTTGCACAAATGGTTCACGCTCGCGTGGCACGCGGATGAAGGACCAGGTTACGTTGAGGGTGTTTTCATCGTCAACGGGCACACGCCACTCAAAGTGGTCGCCCAAAAAAAAGCCATTTGGCCAGAGGCAGACACGACCAATCGTCCACAGGGGGTGTTTGTCGTTGGTATCTTCCGAGATGCGTTTGTAGAGAAACCCGTGTTCGAATTCTTCAAAGGCGAGCTTCAAGTGTTGGGGCGCATAGCCCGTCGTATCCCCGCGCAGGCGACGGCTCCAGTTGGCATGCATCCACTCGAAATGCACCGGGTCAATAGAGTTTTCTTGCGTTTGCAACCAGTTACAGGGGATATCGGAAAACACCGCTTGCACAAAGCCGTTTTTCCAGTGAAAGGGCTCCCAGTCAGGCAATTCTGGCGTGGGCAAGGGCCCCATGTAAGCCCATAGCAAACCTGCCAGCGGTTTGACGGTATAGGCCTTGAGCTTGATCTTGCACCTTTGGCGAGCCGACGGGTCAACTTGCTCTTCGTAGGGCTGGCTCACGCACTGCCCTTGGGCGTTGTATTGCCAGCCGTGGTAATTGCAGCGGATGCCATCGGCCTCGGTAAAGCCGTAGCTCAGGTCGGCACGACGGTGCGCACACTGGCGGTCAATCAATCCATACTGGCCGCTCAGGTCTTTGTAAAGAACCAGGTTTTCCCCCATCAGCCGGACGGCTTTGATGGGATTTCGGTCTAGCTCGTCGATGCCCGCGATGGGATGCCAGTGGCGACGCAGTAACTCGCCCATGGGCGTGCCGGGACCAACCCGGGTTAGTTGCTGGTTTTTTTCCTCAGTGATCATTGCCGCCGGTGTTCGCTGGGCTTAGTCGGGCTTGAAGCCGGAGGCTTTGATGATCGGCTCCCAGGTGGCGAGTTCCTCTCGCTGGGCTTTGGCCATTTCTTCGGCATTGCGGTAATGCGGCTCAACCGCCAGCCGAGTCATCAGGTAGTCCTTGACCTGCGGATTAGCCAGAATTTTCTGTAGCGCCAGCTGCATGCGGGCGATTTCAGCTGGGGGTGTCTTGACCGGTGCCCACATGGCGGTCCAGCCGTCACCCGAAGATACCTTGAAACCCTGTTCGGCGAAGGTCGGGATGTCGGGCATCATCTCGGAGCGCTTGTCGCTGAAAATGCCGATCACGCGAAGCTTGCCGCTCTTATGATGCTTGAGGAGCTCGTCCATGAGCGAAATACCCGCCGCTACATGCCCGCCCAGCATGTCGGTGATCATGGGTGGTGTTCCCTTGTAAGGAGCGACCTGCAAGTCAACACCGGCCACTTTGGCGAATTGCACCCCCAAAAAGTGATTTTGCCCACCGGTGCCAGGCGTACCAAAACTGGCTTTGCTGGGGTTTGCTTTCGCCCATTGCACAAATTCCTTGGCGCTTTTTACGCCCAAGTCGGCGTTGACGGCCATGCCCAGTGGGTAGGACACCAAGCCGGCTACCGGCGTGAAGTCACGCCAGATGTTCCACTTCAACTGCGGCCCGAAGACCAAGGTCTGAAAGGTTGGTGTCGCATTCGGTGCGACCATATAGGTGAGTCCGTCCGGGTTGGCGACCATGAGGGCATCGGCCGCCAGTCGACCCCCTACGCCCACACGGCTTTCTATGATCACCGGTTGGTCCAGCTGTTCCCGCAGTTTTTCGGCGATGTATCGGGCAATCGAGTCGGTGCCCCCCCCCGGCGGCAAGCCCATCAGGATGCGAATGGTGGCTTTGTCGCCCCCTGGAGGCTGCTGCGCCATCAGCGTCGGGCTCGCCACCATGGCGCTACAAGTCAAAAGTAAATGGCGTCGGGAAAACTGCATAGGTGATCTCCGCTCAATTATTCAGGGTACGCCAGTCTGTGCCTGCGGCTAGTACGCCACCGACTGACTGGATGGCGGGGTAATTCAGGTCAGGGTGGTGCGCCAATGTCGGGGCTTTCCCCTCCGTAAACTCCTTGGCGGCTTTGAGCAGCAGCTGCCGAACACGGATTACCGCGCCATCGGCTGAACACAGCTGTTCATTGGTGCGGTCGTAGATCGGACCTTGGCTGAGAAACATCGCAAAATCTTCCGTGCCCAGATGCTGTGGAAAACCGGTTTTGTGGCCGCGTTTCATGATGTCACGGTTCTGACCCCAGTTGTCCTTGGGATCGCCTGGCGGTAGTGGCGGGAAGTTCCAGACATCGGGCGAGGCGGACATCACGGTCATACCCAGCGCTTGGTGTGGGTTGTAGTGAACAAACCAGGCGCGGTGTGTCACATCGTCAACGGGTGTCGAGAAAAATAAAGTGGTCGGACCGGTGGCGTCTGGCGGACAGATGATGCCGAACCAAGGCATGACGAAGTTATTGACACGGGCATAGACCTTGTCGTCAGGCAGGGCGCGTAATGCGGCATATCGGTATCCATAGGGGCGGTCTTCAAATTCCAGCTTGGGCGCCAATGACTTGTTCATCAGCATGCGTTGGTTTCCGCCACCTGCGGTCAGTTGGGTGGTTGATTCGTGCAGCACGCCGACATGCGAGGAATCCATGGAGGCTTCAACCCCCTGCACCCAATTGGTGGGGACCTCCACGCTGGTGACCGAGCGTTGCGATGCCGGCAAGTCGATGAATGGGAACTCTGGGAACGGTGGCGGTGTCTCGCCCTGGCCCAGCCAAACCCAGACGATGCCACCACGGTCTACTGTGGTGTAGCGGTTGACCCGAACATGTTTGCAGAACTGGGCCTGGTCACCGGCATGGTTGGGCGCTTCAGTGACTTCCCCTTTGACATTGAATTTCCAACCATGGTAGAGACAACGGATGCCATTGTCTTCATTCCGGCCCAAGGCGAGCGATGCCTTACGGTGCGGGCACTGTTCGTCGATGACGCCTGCGGTGCCGTCGGTGACACGAAAAGCGATGAAATTTTGCCCCAGTAAGCGGATGCGTAGTGGGGCGCCGTCGGCTTCAAGTTTGCTGGAGGGCGCCGCCGGGAACCAGTAGTGCTGACGGATCATCTCGCCCATGGGCGCGCCGTTTTCAACACGCGTCAATAGGTCGTTGTCTTCTTTGCTCAGGGGCATCGCGTTGTCCTCATGTTGGGGTGGGCCCGCTGCTCAACTTTGCTCGTCGGTTCGGAAGGCTTTGTTGTACACGCGGCGGCAATTGCATTCAAAAATGTTTGCCTTTTGCTCAGCGGTCAGCCAAGCGATGCTCTCTATCACGGGCTTCATGTCGTCGTAGTCGCGGCCGCTGATCGGGTCGCGGGCGCTGCCGGTACCGGGTTTTTCAGTGCCAAACAAGACGTTGTCGGTGCCCACTACTTTTAGGAGCAATTCGATGGCTTCCTGGCTGTAGTTGCAGGTGTCGAAGTACAGCTTTCGGAGCTGTTCGTCAAATGTCTCCTTTTCACCCTTGCGCACAGTCCATGCACGAAAGCGTCCCATTTGGTAGGGGATTGCGCCGCCGCCGTGGGCGACCACGATTTTCAACCTGGGGTATTGGTCAAAAGTCTTGGCGCCCAGCAACGAGATGATGGCGATGCTTTCTTCGTTGATGAACTTGAGCGTGTACGACTCGCGGGCACTGCAGCTTCCAGCCGAGTGGATCAGGCCAGGTACATCCAGCTCTGTCATCGCTTCGTATAGCGGATGCCAGAAAGCATCACCCAGTCCAGGGGGCGTGGGGCCTGCGCCTTCGGTTGGGTCGGGGTTGATCAAGCAGCCAACAAAGCCGAGCTCATTCACGCAACGACGTAGTTCAGGAGTGGCGCGAACGTCGAGGGCTTCGTCCATGTATTGCGGCAAACCGGCCACGCCCCGGAAGCGGTCTGGGAACATACGGACGAATTCGGCAATCAGGTTGTTGCAATGCATCGACCACAGTTGCGTTACGCCGCCGGGCTTGACCGAGTGCATCTGTAAATAAGGGCGTGGTGAGATGAACTGAATGTCGGTACCGACTGAGTCCATAGAGCGCACCAGCTCTTCAGCGGCTTTGCGTACGGCCGCCTCAGGTATCTTGGGCAGCGTATTTGGGTTGGCGCGGCCACCGACGAGTTCGGCCATGAAGCGGAAGCTCTCTGGAGGCATCACGAGATGGGCGTGGGAGTCAATGATCATGGCACGAGTCTTTCGATAAGAGGTCACAAAGCAGCATTGAACAAATGCAATTCAAGACGATGTGACAAAAGCGGTCACTTCGAGTTGCAGCACCATGCCATGCTGCAGCGCGTGCACCACAATATGTCGCGCTGGACGATCATGGGGATCTGGGAAACGCCGCTGCCATTCGGCATTGATAGCGTCGCGCACAGTGTTGTCCTTCACGGTGATGTGCAGCTTGGCAACATCCGACAAAGCGGCGCCGCCAGCGGCTAGGAGCGCGTCCATGTTGGCAAACGCAAGCTGTACCTGTGTGACTGCATCTGCAGGCAGTAGGCCGGTGGTTGGGTCTTTGCCAGAAATAGCCGACGAACAGATCAGGGGACCAACCCGGGCGCCCATCGGGATCGGGGCGTTATGCCCAGCGCCGGGCACGTCTATGGATCGTCGGGATGTGGTCATCTGGTGTCCTAGGGTCGGGGTGGTGCCGTTCAGTTGTCGGCGGCATCGCTGTCAAAAAAGCTCATGGGCATACGAGCCAAAAACTCTGAAAAGCCGCTGGACCCCGACGGCACATGAAGCAGCATGGCGTGCGCGGCCAAGACCTCGTCGCCATCTTGAATGGCACGAGCGACTTGCTGGTGCTCCTTGAGCGATTTGCCGATTTGGGTCTTGGTTTGGAAGTCGCGGATGCGGTAGCGCTGGATCTGTCGGCGCGCGTTTCGGATCAGTTCTGCCAGGTAGGGGTTTCGACTCCCTGCGTAAATGGTTTCGTGGAAGTAGGTGTTGGCCATTGAATACTCGGCATGTCCGCCCTGCACAGCAGCGTCTTGACAACGCTCAATGGCTGTGTCGAGTTGCTTGCGCAAGGCATCGTCCACGCGCCGTGCGGCCAGCTTGGCGCACAGGGCTTCGAGTTCGCCCACTGACTCCATGATCGACCTGACCTGGCTGATCGTCAGGCGTGACACGGACACGCCTTGGCGTGGCGCGATCCGCACCAGCTCACGCGCCGCCAGTTGTTGCAGCGCTTCGCGCACGGGGGTACGGGATACTTTGAACCGGGCTGCTAAAGCGCGCTCGTCCAAGATGGCGCCAGGTTGCAGGTTGCCGCTCTCTATCTCTTCTTGCAAGACATTTCGAATCTCATTGGCTCGTCCGCCTCTTGGACGGATGTCCTCTCCGATCAAGTTGCCTTCGGAGTCAAGGTCTTCGGTTGGGTTTGGCGTGCGCTGTGCATTCATGGGGCTAATTATGCAACGATTCATCTGTGGCATTCAATGTAATTGAAAAAATTGCATGGCTACGAGATGGATAGCGAGCGATTGTGATCAGAGGCATAGGTAAGTCCGCGCTGTAAGTCATTGATAAAAAAAGGAAAATGACAAAACTCGATCGAACTTGGATTTTTTATCCCTTGGCTTCGACCTGGTCGCGCAAAAACTTGCAGTAGGTATAAACCCTCAAAGTACAGAAATTTTGACTCTGGTATATGTTTTTGCCAATATTTGTATGCCAGAATTGGCTCATGATTCAACCAATAGCGTGCTGTGGCGTGCCAGTTGCCTTTTTTGGACTTGCCAACAAGCTACTTATCCAATGACACAATCGCAAACGCCGGATGCAGGCGCCAATCCGGATGTCAAGGATGTGCGGCGCATCCTTGCTCCACGGTCTATCGCCATCGTGGGTGCCTCTGCTGATCCACGTTCTTTTGGTGGCTTCGTGCAAGGCAACCTGGAACGCTTTGGCTACAAAGGGGCCGTGCACCTAGTCAGCCGGAGCAGTGAGGTCATCAACGGCCACCCCTGTGTCAAGTCGGTGGATCAATTGCCTGAGGGCGTCGATTTGGCCGTGCTGGCAATTCCAGAGGCCGGTGTGATTGACAGCATCAAAGCACTGGCAGCCAGGCACTGTCGTGCGGCGGTGCTGTTTGCCTCTGGTTATGCCGAGGCGGGCCATGACGGCCAGAACAAGCAAGCCGAACTGGCACGCGTAGCGGAAGAGTCTGGCATCCTGCTGGTTGGGCCAAACTGCATGGGATTCACAAATCTGGCGGCAGGCATTCCGGTAACCTTTGAGCCCCTGGCGGCCCGCCCTCCTGAAACACGACCCGGCGTAGGCGTGGTGGCGCAAAGCGGCTTTATGGCCGCCAATCTGCGCGATGCCTATCTGAGCCGAGGCGTGCCTGTGACCACCGTGTTTTCGACGGGCAATGAAGTCTCCATCTGCGTCGAAGATGTGTTGGCGGCGCTGATTGCTGACACCCAGACCCGCGTGATCGCTGTTTACGCCGAACAGATTCGCTATCCGCAAGCTTTTCTAAAACTGGCCGCACAAGCCCGGGCCTCTGCCAAGCCGCTGGTGTTGTTGATGCCTGGGCGCAGCGCCCGCGCCCGTGAGGCCGTGCTGTCGCACACCGGTGCGCTGGCCGGAGACCATGCCATAGCCACGGCGTTATTGCGACGCGAAGCCGTGGTCGTGGTGGATTCGCTAGACGAATTGCTCGACACCACCACAGTATTGCTGCGGTACCCGCAACCGCCGTCAGGCGGGACAGCCTTCATGACCGGCTCGGGTGCGATGAAAAACCTTGCCTTAGACTTTGCCGAGGATCTGGGACTGAACTTGCCGCTGTTGACGACGGCTACCGTTGCCAAGCTCACTGCCATGCTGCCCACCTATGCCGTGGCCGAAAACCCGTTGGACTACACCACGATCGGCATCCGACAGCCCAGCCTGATTGGCGAGCTGCTGCTGACCATGCTTGACGACGAGCGGATTGGCAGCATCGTTCTGGCCATTCCAGTGGGGCCCTCCATGGCGCAGCGCGACAAGGCCGACCACATTATCCCGAGCATCAGTAAAGCGACCAAGCCAGCCGTGCTGGTGTTGACCGGCGATAGCAGTCCGGTGGAGCCCTTTTTCTTAGCGGCGATCGAGGCCAGCGGTGTGCCGCTATTCCGCTCCGCAGACCGTGCGCTGCGTGCTTTACGTCGCGTGGCGCAATACGCCGAATCACTGGAGCGGGCGGCACGTGTGTCGGGGTCTGGCGCGAAAGCCATCCCATTGCCGGGTGCGGTTCCCCCCAATGGCGTCTTTGCGGAATACCAGGGCAAGGCTTGGCTAGCCGAGGTCGGTCTGGCAGTACCGAAAGGTGCGTTAGCCAAATCCGCCACCGACGCGGTCAGTATTGCAAAAAAGCTTGGCTATCCGGTCGTGCTTAAAGCTCAAGCCAGTGAGCTGCCACACAAAAGTGACGTGGGTGGTGTTGTTCTGGGCCTGGTCGATGAAGCCGCATTGCGTGCTGGCTGGGATCAGCTTTTTGCCAACGTGAAACGACACCGACCTGAACTGGTGCTTGACGGCGCATTGGTCGAAGCCATGGGCCCCCGCGGCTTGGAGCTGGTGATCGGCGCCAAGCGTGACGTCGATTGGGGGCCGGTGCTGCTGGTCGGGCTTGGGGGCGTCTGGATTGAGGCACTTAAGGATGTGCGACTAATCCCGGCGGACATGGCCGAAGCAGACATCGCGGTCGAGCTGACCCGTCTCAAGGCTGCTGTGGTCCTGCAAGGCATTCGTGGCGCTTCGGCGGTGGATATCGACGTCATTGCGCGGGTCGTGGCTCAAGTTGGCGCCCAAATGCTGGCTAACCCCGACATCATGGAGATCGACATTAACCCGCTGGTGGCTTATGCAGTCGGATCGGACACGCCAGTGCTGGCGTTGGACGCGCTGGTGGCCGCCCGGTTGCACTAGGATTGCCATGCACCTGCAATTCACAACCGAGCAGGATGCCTTTCGCCAGGAGGTACGTGCCTTCGTCAAGGCGAAGCTGCCGGCTGACATTCGCAAGAAAGTCGAGCTTGGCTTGCGTTTGGAGCGCGCGGACTATGTGACCTGGTTTCGCATCTTGCAGGAGCGCGGCTGGCTTACGCCCGGCTGGCCCGTGGCGCACGGAGGTCCCGGTTGGACCCATGTGCAACGCTACATCTTTGACGAAGAGACCTTGCTCGGAGGCGCACCCCGCATTATTGCCAGTGGCATCCAGATGCTTGCACCGGTGCTATTGGCCTTTGGTACCGATGAACAAAAGCAGAAATATTTACCCGACATATTGCACAGCAACACGTGGTGGGCCCAGGGATTTTCTGAGCCCAACGCAGGCTCTGACCTCGCGGCGGTACGCACCACAGCGGTGCTGGAGCCGGATGGAAAGCACTTTGTGGTCAATGGCCACAAGGTCTGGACCTCTTACGCACACTGGTGCTCCATGATGTTTGCCTTGGTCAAGACCGACCCGAGCGCTGCCAAGCCGCAAGAGGGCATTTCCTTCTTGTTGATCGACATGAACACACCCGGCCTGACAGTTCGGCCTATTCGCATGCTCGAAGGCGGCAGCGACCTTAACGAGTGCTATTTGGACAACGTGCGCGTGCCGGTGGAAAACCTAGTGGGCGAATTGAACAAGGGGTGGTCATATGGCAAATACCTGCTGGGTCACGAGCGAACCGGCATCGCAGGCATTGGATCGTGCAAACAGCAACTGGCCCGCGCCAATGCGTTGGCCAGGCAGCAAGGCTTGGGCAGCGATGTCCTGCTGCAAAGCAAGCTGACGCAGTTCGAGATTGAGCTAATGGCGCTCGAATTCACAGCCCTGCGGTTGCTAAGTGCCCACCAGCAAAGCAAGACACCGGCCGTGGAGGCGTCGATGTTGAAGGTACGCGGCACTGAATTACGGCAAGCAATCTACGAAACCCTGGTCGACATTGCCGGGCCGGATGCCGTCCCGTTTTCATTAGAAGCGCAGTTTCTGGAGCACCTGGAGACCGCTGAACAACATGAATCAATGGTGTCGCTGGCGGCAAATTGCCTGGATTCCCGCAAGGTCACGATCTATGGCGGCACCAATGAAGTGCAGCGCAACCTGATCGCGAAAGCGACGCTCAGCGCGTATTGAAAGCTAGCCCATGGATTTCTCACTCAACGACGACCATCTGGCGCTGCGCGACGCTACGCAGCGGTTTTGCGAAGGTGAATACCCGCTTGAGCAGCGAGGCAAAGTGCAAAGTTCCTCCGAGTTCATGCAGCGCCGGGCGGCCATGGCCAAAATCGGCCTGTTCGGCCTGATTTTCAGTGCCGATGTTGGTGGCAGTGAGCAGGGCGCGATCGAAGTGATGCTGGTGGCACAAGAGCTTGGTCGTACGCTGGGCGACAGCGCATTCATAGCCAGTACCGTCATGTCCGGTGCATTGATCAACCGCCTGGGTTCTACCGAGCAACGACAGCGGTGGCTGCCCGGCTTGGCCAGTGGCACGCGCCAAGCGGCACTGGCTGTGTACGAGGCTGGTGCCCGTTATGAGTGGCAACATACCGAAACACAGGCAACGATCTCAAACGGTGACTGGTTGATGCGAGGCCGAAAGACCTTGGTTTTGCATGGCGACAGTGCAGACCTGTTGCTGGTGGTGGCACGTACCGCGGGCGCCAAGGCTGAGCGTAATGGGCTTTCAGTTTTTGTGGTTGATGCCGATGCCCCTGGTGTGACCGTGCAGGGGTTTGACACCCTTGACAACCGCCGTGCAGCCCATGTCACCTTTGAGAACGTCCACGTGGCCGTTGACTGCATCCTTGGCCAGCCAGGCCAGGCCGCAGACGCTGTTGAGGCGGCGCTGGACGCGGCCACTGCCGCCCTCTGCGCCGAAGCTGTCGGTACGGCCGATGCTCTGCTGACCCATACCGTCGAACACCTGCGCACTCGAAAGCAGTTTGGATCGCCCCTTGCCAAGTTTCAAGTGTTACAGCATCGAATAGCCGACATCGCCATTGCATTGGAGCAACTCAAGTCCATGGCCTGTGTTGCCGCTATGGCCGTACAGACGGGTGATCCGATGGTGCGAGCTCGCCTGGTTTCATCGGCCAAGGTGTTGGCGAGTCAGAAAGGCCGTGAGATTGGTCTGGCTGCTATTCAGCTGCATGGCGCCATGGGAATGACCGACGAGTGTCGTGTGGGCCACTACGCCAAACGCCTGTTGGTGATTGGGCAGACATTGGGTGATGCCGCATGGCATCTACAACGGGTGGCACTTTGCCGCTGAGTCCTGGCACGCAAATTTCAGAGTTTCATTGACGCAATTTTTAACCACAAGGAGACAAATATGATGAACCGGAAGACCTTTAGTGTTGTGTTGGCCGCGATGATGCTTGGCATCGGCTCTGGGCCTATGGCCCAGGAAAAGCCCCCGATCCGTATCCTCGTCGGTTTCCCGCCCGGGGGCGCATCGGACGGACTCGCTCGTCTGATGGCCGACAAACTGCGTGACCAACTCAAACAAAACGTGATCGTCGAGAATCGTCCAGGCGTGGGCGGACGCATTGCCGCGCAAGCCATCAAGGCGGCGCCCGCCAACGGCCAGATGTACATGATCGCGCCCAACGCGACATTTACTTTTCAGCACCTTACCTACCCGGTATCGGTCCTCGGCTACGACATGAACACCGATTTCACCTCAGTGGCTCGCTTGACGTCTTACCCAATGGCGATGGTCGTCAACACCAGTATTGGTACGAAAACGGCAAAAGAGTATGTGGCCTGGCTCAAAGCGAATCCCGCTAAAAACACCTTCGGCACCGCAGGCCAAGGGGGCGACACGCACTTCAATGGCTTGCAGTTCGGCAAGTTGGCCGGGACACCCATGCAGGTTGTGCCTTACCGAGGCAATGGCCCTCTGCTGATCGACATGGTGGGCGGACAGATACTGACGGGCAACATGCTCGCGGGTGATGCACTGCAACACGTTAAGAGTGGCAAGCTCAATTACATCGGCGTGTTCTCACCCCAGCGTTCGCCCTTGTTGCCGGATGTGCCAACTTTGGCTGAGCAGGGCTTCAACACCGGTGGCGACGACGGTTGGATGGCAGTGTGGGGACCTGCGAAATTACCCAAAGTTGAGCTTGAGCGTATGCAAACGGCCATCAAGAATGTGCTGGCCATGCCTGATGTCAAAGAAATGCTGCTCAGCAAGTTTCTTCAGGTGGCAGATTACCGCGACGGGACCGAAGTGGATAAGCAGCTGCAAGCTGAGTTGACCCATTGGGGCCCGATCATCAAGGCATCTGGCTTCACGCCTGAGCCCTGATCCAAACGCAGCGAGCAACAGGCATGCCAATCTTTGACTACATCGTGGTGGGCGCTGGTTCGGCCGGTTGCGTGCTCGCTAATCGGTTGAGTGCAGACAGCCAAAAATCTGTCCTGTTGCTCGAAGCGGGCGGTGAAGACTCCCACCCGTTGGTCCGCATGCCAGTGGGCTTTATCAAAGCCTTACAGCGTCCGAGCCTGACCTGGAGCTACGAAGGCGAGCCCGAGCCATTCCTTGGCGGCCGGCGCTTGCCGATCCCGAGGGGCCGTTTGTTGGGCGGATCATCGTCCATCAACGGCATGTTCCATATTCGGGGGCACAAACGCGACTTTGACGATTGGCGTGATGCAGGTTGCACGGGCTGGGGCTATGAAGAGGTGCTGCCCTATTTCCTTCGCTCTGAAAGCAATTGGCGCGGGGCGGGACGCTTTCACAACGACTCTGGCCCCTTGCAAATCAATCCGATCAAAAACCGCCACTTGCTACCTGATCCTCTGCGAGAAGCCGCAGTAAAGGCGGGCTATGCCGTCAACAAAGACTATGACGCAGAGCACAATGAAGGCATTGCTTCGGGTGATGTGGCAATTGACGCCCATGGCCGTCGCAGCAGCTCGGCCAGTGCCTATCTGCACCCAGTACGTCACCGCCGCAACCTGCACACCGTTACGCACGCAAAAGTCACGCGCGTGCTCATCGAAAATGGTCAGGCGGTGGGGATAGAATACACCCGGCATGGACAGTTGCACCAGGTTAAAGCCCGTGGTGAAGTCGTTCTTAGCGGTGGGGCTTACAACTCGCCACAATTGCTCATGCTTTCAGGCATTGGCCCGGTCGCCCATCTCAAAGAGATAGGCATTCCCGTAGTGGCCGAACTGCCGGGTGTCGGGGGTAACCTGGTGGAGCACCCGCGCATGATGCTGATGTATCGTGCCAAAGCGCCGATTACTTTCATTAATCAGCTGCGGTTTGACAAAGCCACCCTGGCCTTCCTTCAGTGGGCGTTTTTGGGAAAAGGCCCGTTCGCCACTCAAATTTGCAGTGGTACCGTCCTGCTCAAAACTCGGCCTGAGCTAGACCGGCCCGACATCCAGTTGCTGTGCAACCCTGTGCGGTTTGACGCGGGCCTTTGGTTCCCGGGCGTGATCAAGCCCAAAGAGCACAGCTTCTACATCACTGTGTGCATGCTGCACCAAAAGAGCCGGGGTCGGGTGACGCTGCGCTCGATCGATCCAAATGACGCGCCACGTATCGCACTGAATCTTTTTTCAGAGCCCGAAGATTTCGAGACGATGAGACTGGGTTTGCGGGCCGCCCGTGGCATTTACAGCACGCGCCCTCAGGCTGATCTGATCGATGCTGAAACCATCCCTGGCGCACAGGTACAAAGCGATGAAGAGATCAATCAGTCGATCCGTGAATTCGGCGGCATTACGCATCACCCAGTCGGCACCTGCGCCATGGGAATCGGCGCTGACGCGGTGGTTGATCCCCAATTGCGGGTGTATGGCGTGCGGGGCCTGCGGGTTGTCGACGCATCGGTCATGCCCACTATTCCTGGGGGCAACACCAATGCGGCCACGGTGATGATTGCGGAGAAAGCGGCCGACCTGATGCTGGGGCGCCAAGCCGCAGTGAGCCAACCTTTTTGAAATGACCTTCCATGATTAATCCCGCCGTGGCCTTGCCCGCCCTGCTGAGTCAGCCGCTGAAGATGCTGATCGACGGGAAATGGCTTGCCAGCCAAAACGGGGCTTGCATGGATGTGATCAACCCCTCCAACGGGCAGGTGCTGGTGCAAGAGAGCCTCGGGGGCGCCTACGAGGTCGATCTGGCTGTGCAGGCGGCGCGCCGCGCGTTTGAGTTCGGCCCCTGGTCCCGTATGCGGCCTTCGGAACGCAGTCGCATGCTGCTCAAGCTGGCTGATGAACTGGAGCAAAACGGGGATGAGCTGGCGCTGCTCGAAACACTCAACACCGGCAAGCCGCTGAAGCTGGCGCGTGCCTTTGATATTGGCATGGCTGCCGAGTGCCTACGCTACAACGCAGGGTGGGCCACCAAGCTCAATGGCGAAACGCGAAACGTGTCGCTCCCTGGTGATTGGCATGCGTACACCCTGCGTGAGCCTGTTGGGGTGGTGGGCCTGATTGTTCCCTGGAATGTGCCCCTGGCCATGGCCGTCAGCAAGATCGCACCCGCACTGGCGGCCGGCTGCACGGTGGTGCTCAAGCCCGCCGAACTCACGCCGTTGACCGCATTGCGGCTGGGAGAGCTGATCCAGGCCTGCGGACTGCCACCTGGCGTGGTCAACATCGTCACGGGACTCGGACATGAGGCCGGGCAGGCGATCGTGGACCACCCCGGCGTTGACAAAATATCATTTACCGGTTCTACCTTGGTGGGGAAATTGATCCTGGGTTCTGCTGCAGGTAATCTTAAGCGCGTGGCGCTAGAGCTTGGCGGAAAGTCGCCCGTTTTCATCTTCGCTGACGCCGATCTGGACCGCGCCATTGACGCGGCTGCACGCGGCATCTTTGGCAACACCGGGCAAGTGTGCGCAGCCGGTTCTCGTTTGTTTGTACATCGTACGGTGGCCGACCGGGTCATCGACGGTATCGTTCAGCGAGCCCGCCAATTGCGCGTGGCGCCAGGGCTGTCGCCTGATTCGGAGATTGGCCCGGTGATTTCGGCACGTCAGCGCGAGCGTGTGATGGGCTATATCAACAGTGGTCGCGCTGAAGGTGCCGAAGTCGCAGCCGGCGGGCAGGTGGTCGAAGGAGAGGGCTTTTTTGTGCAGCCGACCGTGTTGGTCAACACCCATCCCCGCATGAAAGTGGTGCGTGAAGAAATCTTTGGCCCAGTCCTTTCCACTCAGTTGTTTGACGGCGATAGCTTGGAAGAGCTTGCAACCCGTGGCAACGCCACCGATTACGGCCTGTCGGCCAGTATCTGGACACGCGACTTGCGCCTTGCACACCAGTTGGTTCGGCGACTGCGTGCGGGCAATGTGCGCGTGAATGCGGCCATGGCACTTGACTTTGCCATGCCCTTTGGTGGCTACAAACAATCGGGATGGGGGCGCGAGAACGGTCGCGAGGGCGTTGAGGCCTATACCGAGCTCAAATCGGTTGCCATCGATCTGAACTGACGACTGATTATTGATAAGGTAACCCCCCATGACTTTGAACGGATCCGCCTATATCGTGGGTGCCTACGAGCACCCGACCCGCAAGGCTGACGCCCTGTCGGTGGTTCGTCTGCATGCAGATGTGGCCAAAGGTGCGCTGGCTGACGCAGGGCTGTCTAAAAGCGATATAGATGGTTATTTTTGTGCAGGTGATGCGCCGGGCCTGGGCGCGAGCACCATGACGGAGTACTTAGGGCTCAAGCTGCGCCATGTCGATTCCACTGAGTGTGGCGGATCTGCCCCTATCTTGCATGTGGCCCACGCCGCCGCCGCCATTGCAGCGGGACGCTGCAATGTGGCCTTGATCACACTGGCTGGGCGCCCGCGTGCCCATTTGGCTGCGGCGCAAGCAGCCGCCAAAGCCGGCAAAAGCGACCGTGCCCCGTTGGCGCTGAAGCCGCCAGACCCCGATGCGCCCGAACTGGCCTTCGAGTTGTCTTATGGTCCGGCCACGCAAAACCTGTATGCGATGGTGGCCAAGCGCCACATGTACGAGTTTGGAACCACGAGCGAGCAACTGGCCTGGATCAAGGTGGCGGCATCGCACCACGCACAGCACAATGTGAACGCCATGCTGCGCGATGTGGTCACGGTCAATGACGTGCTCAACTCCCCTATGGTGAGCGATCCCCTGCGCCGCCTCGACTGCTGCGTCATGAGCGATGGCGGCGGAGCCCTCATTGTTGCCCGCCCTGAAATTGCCCGGCAGCTCAAACGCCCTATGGTCAAAGTGCGCGGCACCGGTGAGGCGCCCAAACACGGCATGGGTGGTCAGGTCGATCTCAGCTACAGCGCCGCAGCGTGGTCTGGGCCGATGGCGTTTGCCGAGGCAGGCGTAACGCCGGCCGATATCCAGTACGCATCCTTGTATGACAGTTTCACCATCACGGTGCTAATGCAGCTCGAAGACTTGGGTTTTTGCAAAAAGGGCGAGGGTGGCAAGTTTGTGATGGACGGTAACTTGATCTCCGGTGTGGGCAAGTTGCCATTCAATACTGACGGTGGTGGTCTGTGCAATAACCATCCGGCCAATCGGGGTGGCATTACCAAGGTTATCGAAGCGGTCAGGCAGTTGCGCGGTGAGGCACATCCCCGGGTGCAAGTCCCCAATTGCAGCCTTGCGCTGGCCAGTGGCATTGGCGGCGCACTCGCATCGCGCCACACGGCTGGCACCTTGATTCTGGAAAGGGTCTGACATGAGGAAAATTCCCGCCCCCCGCGTATTGCCTGAATCGCTGGCGTTCTGGCAGGCCGCTGACGAAGGCCGGTACCTGGTCAAACGGTGCACAAGCTGCGGTGCAGTTCACCACTACCCGCGCGACATCTGCCCGTTTTGCCTGAGCGCCGATACCGTCTGGCAGGAATCGCCAGGCATAGGTATCGTTTATTCCTTCAGCACAATGGGCAAAGACGAATCCACCTATACCCTGGCCTATGTCACGCTTGACGAAGGCGTGACGGTCATGAGCAATTTGGTTGACTGCGACCCTGCAAAGGTGAGTATTGGCCAAAAAGTGCGCGTCGTTTTCAAACCCACTGAAGGTGGGCATGCCGTCCCCATGTTCACGCCCATCTGAACACGCACTGATGGACACTTCAACACCACGCAAGGGGCCACTGTCCCGCTTTACCATCCTCGACGCCACCCGTGTACGCGCTGGTCCTGCTGCCATCCGCACCTTTGCTGACTTAGGTGCCCGTGTGATCAAGCTTGAAATACCTCCCGGCGCGCCCGGTGGCGACGACATGATTGGTGGTCGCGACCATAACCGCGCTGATTATGAGAATCTCCACCGCAACAAGGAGAGCCTCACGCTCAATATGAAAGAGCCCGAAGGTAAAGCGATCCTTGAAAAACTCGTGAAGGACGCGGATGTTTTCATCGAAAACTACCGCCCTGATGTCAAGTATCGTTTGGGCATAGGGCCTGATGCACTGTGCCATATCAACCCGCGCCTGGTGTATGCGAGCATCTCTGGTTTTGGTCAGGATGGTCCGTATGCGAATTGGCCCGGCTTTGACTCTATTGCCCAAGGAATGGGTGGCTTGATGAGCGTGACCGGCAAGCCAGGTACAGGTCCGATGCGCGTGGGCATCCCGATTGCAGATTTGTGTTCGGGTCATTTTTGCGCGCAAGCCATCATGGCAGCCCTGCTCGAGCGTGAAGTGACGGGCCAGGGGCAATGGGTGCATACCTCCTTGTTGGAAGCACAGATTGCCATGCTCGATTTCCAGGCGGCGCAATGGCTGATTGATCACAAGGTGCCCGAATCGACCGGTAATGAGCATCCCTTGACTGTGCCGACCGGCGTATTTGAAACCAGCGATGGGTACTTGAACTTGGCAGCCATCGGTCAGAGCATGTGGAAACGATTGTGCGTGGCGCTTGAAGCGCCTGGTTTGATCGATCAGCCTGGATTTGGCTCCGATCCTGAGCGTGTGCTCAATCGTGCCGAGGTCAATGCCGCAATGGGTGCCATCCTCAAGACGCGCACGACGAGCGCGTGGACCGAGGTGCTGCTCAAGGCGGGTGTTCCCTGTGGGCCGATCTACAGTATTGACAAAATGTTTGCTGATCCGCAAGTCAAGCACCTCGGCATGGCGCGCACCATGCAGCATCCTGAGCTCGGTGACATCCAGGTGGTGAATCTGCCCATCCAATTTTCACGTCATCCACGTGATCAAGGTCCGATGAAGTCAGCGCCACAGCAAGGTGATCAGACCGATGTCATTCTGACTGGACTAGGCTACAACGCGGCCCAGATTTTGCAACTGCGCCAGCAGTATGTGGTCTGAGTCTTAGCCGTCCGATACCCCTCGAAAGATCAAACGATGGCAAAGCTCGTCGCCGCATTTGGCTCCTCCCACAGCATCATGCTGGTTGCACAGCGTGAGGATTGGCAGCATGGCTTTAAGGTCATCGATACCAAAAACCCCCACTACTACGACCAACAGGGCAACAAGACCAACTATGAGGTCTTGCTTGCGGCCATGCCGCCCGGCACCGAAGCCATGGTGACGCCGGAGAAAATGAGTGAGCGATTCGACGCTAGCCAAGCGGCGATGGATGCACTGCACACGCGCATCATGGCGGCCAAGCTGGATGCATTGCTCATCGTGGGCGACGACCAGACCGAGCTGTTTCGAACCAGCAACAACCCGGCCATGGCAATTTTTTATGGGTCGACAATCCGTAACACCGCCCGCGCCCCGGTGACGCCAACCGACCCTTGGACCAAGAGCGCTCAAATGTGGCGCCACGAGCCCGAGGTAGACCGTGAATACCCTGTCAAAAGCGATTTGGCTGTGTGGCTGATTCGCCAATTGTGCGACCGAGACTTTGACATCGCCGCAATGGATGGTCTGGCGCCCGGCCAATCTGAAGGGCACGCCTTTCAGTTCGTGCACCGTCGCTTGCTCAAGGGCCATGACTTGCCAGTGATCCCGGTGATCTTGAACACCTTTGATCCTCCCAACCAGCCCACACCGCGTCGCTGCGTGGCCCTGGGTAAGGCTCTGCGGGAGCTGATTGCCCTTTGGCCCGAGGACCTGCGCGTGGGTGTGATTGCCTCAGGCGGGCTGAGCCATTTTGTCGTGGATGAAGCGCTCGACCAGCAAGTTATCTCTGCCATACGCAACAAAGACAGCGCGGCGTTGGCTGCATTCGACCCCAAGCGTTTGCAGGCCGGCAGCTCGGAGATCCGCAATTGGCTGGTTGTCGGCGAGATGGCCAAAGACCTTGATTTGGAATGGCTTGAGTATGTGCCGGGCTATCGTACGGCAGCTTTGACCGGGACCGGCCTTGCCTTTGCGGCCTGGAAAACTGTTTTCTAGTCTTTCTTAAAGGTGCCAATATGGGTGATCCATTTGTACAGCGGCTGCGTCGGCTTGATGTGTGCGCAGTGTCTGACGCGCTCGACAAACTTCAGTTGACCGGCGTGGTGACTGGTCTGTCTCATCGCAGCAGCGCTCCCGGCGGGCAAAGCCGTATCGCCGGGCGTGCTGTAACCATGAGGGTCGGTCCTGGCTCACCGCCACCCGGGCCGCCCAAGCACTTGGGCTGCACCGCGATTGAACAAGCGGGTCCCGACAGCATTATTGTGGTCGAGCAGCGCTCCGGCTTGGAGGCCGGCTGTTGGGGCGGTTTACTCACACTGGGGGCCAAGATGCGAGGCGTGGCTGGGGTGATTGCCGAGGGCCCATTGCGCGATGTGGACGAGGCTATTGCCTATGAGTTTCCGATCTACAGCCGCAGCCTGACCGCCCGTACCGCCCGCGCCCGCGTGGTGGAGCTGGGCACGCAGGTGCCGGTAACCATAGGCGCTGCCGTCGGTGGCGAGGTGGTCGTCAACCCCGGCGACTATGTGCTTGCCGACCGCAGCGCGGTGATTTTCATCGCACCGACCCATATCGACCGTGTGGTGGCGGCCGCCGAGGCGATCGTGGCCAAGGAAGCAGCGATGGCAAAAGCTATTTTGTCGGGCGCGCCTATTGGTCAAATCATGAGTGGCAATTACGAGCACATGCTGGAGAACTGAGACATGAGTCAACAAGGACTGAATGTGGCGCGTGCCGCAAAACTGGATACCGCCACGCTGTCGGATGCACTGGACAAGTTGAACATCATTGGCCAGTGCTACAAGATCAAGCCGCGTGACACTGGTTTTCGTATGGCCGGTCGCGCCTGGACGCTCAAATATGGACCCGCTGGAAAACCCTGCGGTACCGTGGGAGACTATATCGACGATGTCGCACCGGGCAGCGTGATCGTGCTGGACAACAACGGCCGCGATGACTGCACCGTGTGGGGCGACATATTGACTGAAATTGCGCACCGCCGTGGCATTGCAGGCACGGTGATCAACGGTATCAACCGCGACACGCATTTGTGCCTGTCGCTGGGGTATCCGATCTTTTCCAAAGACAGCTGGATGCGTACCGGCAAAGATCGCGTCCAGGTAGAGGCCACTGGAATTCCCGTCAATATTGGCGATGCCCGCGTCGTGCCGGGTGACCTTATCAAAGGCGATACCGATGGCGTCATCGTGATTCCGGCGATGCATGAAGATGAGGTGCTGCAAGTAGCCGAAGAAATAGAAGCCGCTGAAAACCATATCCGCGCGGCGGCCCGTGGCGGCATGCGTCTCGACGAAGCACGCCGGCAATTCAAATACCACCAGTTGCAAACCCGTGAGACCTAATGAATAAAGTCAATCCAGCCCTGACAACGCGTACCGATGTGCCACGCCTGCCGCTGGCGCTGATCGCCCAAGCTCGCACCTTACCCACTGCCACCTTGCATGAAGCGGGCAAAAAAATCGGTGCGCTGCCTTCGGCCATCAAGCCGGTGTCGGCTTCATTCAGAACCTGCGGCCAGGCCTTAACGGTCCATTCACCCGGTGGCGATAACCTTTGGCTACATCGCGCCCTGGCCATTGCGCAAGCAGGCGATGTGATGGTGGTTTTTGCCAATGGCGCTTACGAACACGGCTACTGGGGGGAAATCATGGGCACCATGGCGCAGACTCGCGGCCTGGCCGGTCTGGTGATTGATGCCTGCGTGCGTGACGGTGCGTTGATTGCCGAGATGGGATTTCCGGTTTTCTCTCGCGGGTTATGCATTCGCGGCACTGGCAAGGACTTTGGCGCCACGGGCTGGATCAACCATCCGGTCATGATCGGGGACACCACCGTGCATGCAGGCGATCTCGTGGTGGGCGATGGTGACGGCGTGGTGGTGATCCCACAGGCCCAGGCTGCCGAGGTGGTGACCGCCGGTATCCGTCGTGAAGAGGAAGAGGCGGCTATCTGCCAACGGCTGCAAGCTGGGGAAACCACCTTGGCCGTTTATGGTTGGGGTGCGGTGGTCTAGATGTGCAGATTTGCAATCGACGATGAAAGTCGTCATTCACATAAAACATTTTCCTGAACAGCACCCGTATGGCCGATGCCTTAGCCTTCCCCAGCGCCCCTGTTCTGAGCTTTGCAGGCAATGTCGCCACCATTACCCTGAACCGCCCGGCCCAGCGTAATCGGCTTGAAAACAGTGATCTTCAAACCTTGCTGGAACATTTTGACGCAGTGAATCAAGCAGTGGCTGTCCGCGTGTTGGTCTTGACCGCCAACACCACGGGACAACCGAAGCCGGTTTTTTGCGCAGGGTACGACATTGGGGGCTTCAGCGAGCTTGGCGGAGGGGCAATCGCCTTTGAAAAGGTACCTGATGAATTGGCCCGCCTCAGGCCCGTCACTGTTTGTGCTCTGAATGGCAGCGTTTATGGCGGCGCCACCGATATGGTGTTGGCGTGCGACCTCCGAATCGGCCTGCAAGGTATTGAATGGCGCATGCCAGCGACTGCTCTTGGCTTGCACTACTACCCCAGCGGCTTGCAGCGTTACCTCCGCAGTTTTGGTGTGTCAGCGACCAAACGTGCTTTCTTGTCGGCGCGCCCATTCTCCTGGCAGCAGTTGGAAAAGCTTGGCTTATTTGAAGAATTTTCTGATGGGTCTGAATGGCACTCTAAGTTGGAATTATTGATCCAGGATATCCAGGCGCTTGCACCGTTGGCCACGCAAGCCACCAAGAAATCACTGAACGAAATTTCGGCCGGCCAAATGGATTTGACAGCACTTCGTGCACGAGAATCCTTGACCGCTCAAAGCGCAGACTTTGCAGAAGGTCGAAAAGCATTTGCTGAACGGCGCAAACCAGTCTTCAAGGGCGACTAATTTCCCTTCCCTGAGTCGCAGCCAGGAAATTGGCTGGATGCGTTGCCCCGGTGTGGTGACTTCGGAGTCCATGGAGTCGTTCAACCAAGAGCCGAAAAAACGGGTGGGCGTCGCCTCGTCCAGTTGAAAGACTTCTCCCACATGGCGCAAAACCGCAGTACCGACAGGTCATCGAAGCGCTGCCCCACAACCTGTAATCCGACAGGCATTCCTGATGACGTCCAACCGCATGGCACTGATGCCGCAGGTTGGCCCGTGATGTTAAAAGGGTAGGAAAATGGCGTCCAGCGCGCCCAAGGGATGGCTGGCGCCAGATCCATCTCGGTGGGCCCGTCGTCTTCAGCGGTAAAAGCTGTAATCGGTAGCATCGGCGTGAGCAGG
>CAJAXU010000025.1 GCA_903948045.1 uncultured beta proteobacterium
GCGCTACCTGCGCATGAACGGCCACAACGTGCTGATGCCCATGGGGTGGGACGCCTTTGGCCTGCCGGCCGAGAACGCTGCTCTGAAGAACGGTGTGCCGCCGGCCAAGTGGACCTACGAGAACATTGCCTACATGAAGGGCCAGATGCAGGCCATGGGCCTGGCCATCGACTGGAGCCGCGAGGTTGCAACCTGTGACCCGAGTTACTACAAGTGGAACCAGTGGCTGTTCCTGAAAATGCTGGAAAAAGGCATTGCCTACCGCAAGACCCAGGTCGTCAACTGGGACCCGGTGGACCAGACCGTGCTGGCCAATGAGCAGGTGATTGACGGCAAGGGCTGGCGCACCGGTGCGGTGGTGGAAAAGCGCGAGATTCCAGGTTATTACCTGAAGATCACGGCCTATGCCGAGGAGCTGCTGGACCACGTGCAGCACAAGCTGCCGGGCTGGCCCGAGCGCGTCAAGCTGATGCAGGAAAACTGGATTGGCAAAAGCCAGGGCGTGCGCTTTGCCTTCACCCACGACATCCGGGGCGGCGATGGCGCCCTGATCGGCGGTGGCCGCATGTACGTGTTCACCACCCGGGCCGACACCATCATGGGTGTCACCTTTTGTGCAGTGGCACCGGAACACCCACTTGCCTTGCACGCAGCGCAGACCAATCCGGCGCTGGCGGCCTTTATTGAAGAGTGCCAGCGCGGTGGCACGACCGAGGCCGAGCTCGCCACCCAGGAGAAGAAAGGCATGGCCACCGGCTTGGTGGTGAAGCACCCGCTCACCGGCGCGCCACTGGCGGTATGGGTTGGCAACTACGTGCTGATGAGCTACGGCGATGGCGCCGTGATGGGGGTGCCGGCGCATGACGAACGCGACTTTGCCTTTGCCCTGAAGTACGACTTGACCATTCAACCGGTGGTCAGCGTCGGGGCGCAAGTGTTTGACGCCAGTCGCTGGCAGGACTGGTATGGCGACAAGGGCACCGGCCGGGCAATTCATTCCGGTAAGTACGATGGCCTGGCGTTCAAGGACTGTGTCGAAGCAGTGGCGGCCGATCTGGCAGCACTCGGCCTGGGCGAGAAGAAAACCACCTGGCGCCTGCGCGACTGGGGCGTGAGCCGGCAGCGCTACTGGGGCACGCCAATCCCGATCATCCATTGCGACGAGCATGGCGCAGTGCCCGTGCCGGAAAAAGACCTGCCGGTGGTGCTGCCGCAGGACTGCGTGCCCGACGGCAGCGGCAACCCGTTGCACAAGCACGAGGGCTTTCACGCCGGCGTGGTGTGCCCGGTCTGCGGCAAGCCGGCGCGGCGCGAGACCGACACCATGGACACCTTTGTCGACAGCTCCTGGTACTTCATGCGCTATTGCGACCCGAAGAACGACCAGGCGATGGTGGCCGGTGGTGCCGACTACTGGATGCCGATGGACCAGTACATCGGTGGCATCGAACACGCCATCCTGCACCTGCTGTATGCGCGCTTCTGGACCAAGGTGATGCGGGATCTCGGCCTGGTCAAGGTCGACGAGCCCTTCACCAAGCTGCTGACGCAGGGCATGGTGCTCAACCACATCTACTCGCGCA
>CAJAXU010000026.1 GCA_903948045.1 uncultured beta proteobacterium
CGACCCCTTGCACCCCATGCAAGTGCGCTACCAGGCTGCGCCACACACCGATCAAGGCTTGAATTATAACTGGTCTGACAGGTCTAACCGCCCAAAAGCCAACGAGATCGGACTAGTAGGCTGGTGACAGCAAATCACGAATTTCAAACAGCTCACGCCTCAGCGCCAACAAGTGATCGGTGGCGCTGGCGGTAAGGTGCCCCAGCCTGTCGGCACCCGACTCGTCGGGCGCTGGCAAGCCAGTATCCATGGCGTCGAAGTCTTCAACCCCTTCCAGCAGCAGTTCGCCATTGCGCTTCTTGTCCCGCTCCGATTGGATGATTTCCTGCATCCTGTTGCGCGCGCCACTGATGGTGAAACCCTGGTCATACAGCAGGTCGCGGATGCGCCGAATCATCAACACCTCGTGGTGCTGGTAGTAACGGCGGTTCCCGCGCCGCTTCATGGGCCGCAGCTGTGTGAACTCCTGCTCCCAATATCGCAACACATGCGGCTTGACGCCGCACAGGTCGCCCACTTCACCAATAGTGAAGTAGCGTTTGGCAGGGATGGGTGGGAGAGATTTCTCCATTGAAATCAATGCAGTCTGGCCGAAAGCTGCGAGGTTACTCTAAGCCGGCACAGGCTGTAAAGCCGCATTTGGGGTGAACATGCAAATCAATCAACGCACAGACCGGGCCATCTCAAACACGGCGCCGTCGTCCTGGATCTGCTCCTTGAGCTTTTGGCTGGCATGGAAGGTCACGACCCGTCGTGCGTCAATCGGAATAGCCTCCCCGGTTCTGGGGTTCCGGCCGGGGCGCGGCGCCTTGGTACGGATCTGGAAATTACCAAAACCGGTGATCTTGACGTCCTGCCCATTGACCAGGCTTGCTGAAACAAGGTCAAAAAAGGCATCCACCATGTCCTTGGATTCGCGCTTGTTCAACCCGATCTGCTCAAACAGCAGTTCGGCCAGCTGAGCTTTGGTCAGCGCCGGGGTTTCCAAGCTTTCAACAGAAATAGCCATTGGATCCTTGTGATATCTGATGCCGGGGCCGGGCTTCAAGCCCGCTGGCGCGCGCCGACCTGCTGGACCAGCGTCGTCAGTACGGCATGCATCGCGGCTTCAATCTGTGCTTCGGTCAAGGTGGCATCGTCACTGTTCAAGGTCAATCGCAGTGCCATGCTCTTGTGTGGCACCGAGGCCTCGACGGTCAGACCGTCTGACACGACAGGCTTGGGGCGGTAAATGTCAAACAAGACCGCGTCTCGCAGCAAGCCTCCCGTCGGCGCCGCCCAAACCGCACGCAACAGATCGGCGTGGGTCTGCGACTCCTGCACCAACACGGCGATATCGCGCTGCACCGCCTGGTGTTTGGCGACACCCCGGAATGCCGCGATCTGGCGCTCAAGGAGAGCGTCCAGCTCCAGCTCAAACAACACCGGCGCCTGCGCCAGTTCATAGCCCTGGCGCCAGCGCGGGTGTAATTCACCCACAAAGCCAATGGCACGGCTCCCCAGCAATACGCGGGCGCAGCGCCCCGGGTGCATGGCAGGGTGTTCGGCCGGCTCAAACACCGGCTGTGCCGGAGCCAGCAGGGCTTCCACATCGCCCTTGATGTCAAAGAAATCGACACCCTGTTCCTGATGTCCCCACTGCAGTGTGTTGGCGTTGCCGCTGGCCAGGCCTGCAACTCGCATCGGTTGATGAAAACCCTGCACGGTCACGTCACTGTCGGGCACCGAGCTGTCGCGCATAAAGACACGGCCCAGTTCAAACACGCGCACCCGCTGGGCCTTGCGATCCAGGTTGAATTTCAGGACCTGAAGCAGCGAACCCAAGAGCGAGGAACGCATCACGCTCATCTGGCTGGCAATCGGGTTAAGCAGCTTGATGGGTTCGCGATTGCCCGCCAACTCGTGCTCCCAACGGGCCTCGACGAAGCTGAAATTGATGGTCTCTTGGTAGCCTAGGGCGGCCAGGCTGCGGCGCACCGCAAACGGACTGCGCTGGGATTCAGGCCGAATCCTGGCGGTGATGGGTGCCTGCGGCGGCGTGTGCGGCAGTTGGTTATAGCCCACCATCCGGGCCACCTCCTCAATCAGGTCCTCCTCGATCTGCAGGTCAAACCGGTAGGTTGGCGGCAGCACGGTGATGATCCCGTCGGATTCAGTCAGGGGCAAGCCCAGGCGAGCCAGCGCCTGCACGCACTGGGCCTGCGTCAGCGGCATTCCGATGATCTTGGCAGCCCTCGCCACGCGCAGCCGCACGGGCGTGGCCAGGGGGAGATTCACCTTCTGGTCGTCGATCGGGCCGCAGATCGTGTTGGGCGTGCCGCAGATGTCGAGGATCAGTTGCGTGATGCGTTCAATGTGCTCAACCGTCAGACTCGGATCTACGCCGCGCTCAAAGCGATGACCCGCATCAGTGGAAAAATTGAACCGGCGCGAACGGCCGGCAATGGCCTTGGGCCACCAGAATGCAGCTTCGACAAAAACGTGCTGAGTATCATCTGACACGGCAGTGGCATCACCGCCCATGATGCCTGCGAGCGACTCGACCTGCTGCGCGTCGGCAATCACGCCCACTTCAGCATCCACCGTAACCGTGCTGCCGTTAAGGAGCTTGAGCTGCTCACCAGCCCGGCCCCAACGCACGTCCAGGCCACCATGGATTTTGTCCAGATCAAAAATATGCGACGGACGGCCGAGCTCAAACATCACGTAGTTGGAGATGTCCACCAAGGCGGTGACACTGCGCTGGCCACAACGCGCCAGCCGCTCCACCATCCATGAGGGTGTACTGGCGCGGGGATTGATGTTTCTGACGATGCGACCGGAAAAACGTCCGCAGAGGTCAGGCGCGCTGATCTTGACCGGCAGCGTTTCTGTGCTGCCAGAGGCAATGGCTGGAATTTGGTTTGCCTTGAGCGGCGTGCCTGTCAGTGCAGCGACCTCGCGTGCGACGCCGTAGACACTGAGGCAATGCGCCAGATTGGGCGTCAGTTTGAGCGTGAACAGGGTGTCATCCAGGCTCAGGCAGGTCCGAATGTTCTGCCCAAGCGGCGCGTCAGCGGCGAGCTCGAGCAGGCCACCATGGTCGTCGGACAGCTTGAGCTCGCGCGCTGAGCACAGCATGCCCTCGCTCTCAACACCACGCAGCTTGCCGACCTTGATCAAAAATGGATTGCCGTCGTCACCCGGCGGCAATTCGGCACCGACCAGGGCGCACGGCACCCGGATACCAACTCGGGCATTGGGCGCACCGCAGACGATCGTCAGGATTTGAGGCTGACCCACATCGACCTTGCACACGCGCAGGCGGTCGGCATTGGGGTGCTGAACAGCCTCGATGATCTCTCCGACCACGATGCCGCTGAAGGGAGGGGCGACCGGCTTGAGCTCTTCAACCTCGAGCCCAGCCATGGTGAGGGTCTCGGCGAGTTGCTGGGTAGAGATCAGGGGGTTGCAGAACTCGCGCAACCAGGATTCAGGGAATTGCATAGGGCTTGACCGGTCTCACTCAAATTGCGACAAAAAACGGATGTCGCCATCAAAAAACAGGCGCAGATCGCTGACGCCATAGCGCAACATGGTCAAGCGGTCCGGGCCCATGCCAAAGGCGAAGCCGATGTAGCGCTCAGGGTCGAGCCCCATGTTGCGGATGACATTGGGGTGCACCTGGCCCGAGCCGGCCACTTCCAGCCAGCGGCCCGCCAGCGGCCCGGTCTGGAATTGGATGTCGATCTCCGCACTGGGCTCGGTGAAGGGGAAAAAGCTGGGCCGAAACCGCAGTACCAGGTCATCCGACTCAAAGAATGTCCGACAAAAATCCGTAAAAACAAATTTCAAATCCTTGAAACTGACGTTTTCACCGACCCACAGGCCTTCGCACTGGTGGAACATGGGCGAATGGGTGGCGTCGCTGTCCACCCGGTAGGTACGGCCCGGCGCGATCACCCGAATCTCAGGCATGGCGCCTGCAAACAGCTCGCCAGAGGGCTGGCCTGCGGCCTCATGGGCGGCGCGGTAACGTTTCACGTGCTGAACCGCGTGCCGAATTTGCATGGGACTGGTGTGGGTGCGCAGCAAATGGGGCGCTGCATCAGGTCCGCCTTCGACATAGAACGTGTCGTGCATGGACCTGGCCGGGTGATCTTGAGGCGTATTCAGCGCGGTGAAGTTGAACCAGTCGGTCTCAATTTCCGGCCCGTCAGCAACGTCAAAGCCCATTGATGCAAATATGGCTTCGATCCGCTCCAGCGTCAGGGAGACCGGGTGCAGCCCGCCCTGCCCGCGCCGGCGTCCCGGCAGCGTGACGTCCAAGGCCTCAGACTGCAGTTGGGTTTGCAACTCGGCATCGGCCAGTTCCTGGCGGCGCGCCGTCAGTGCAGCTTCGATGGACTGTTTGGTCAGGTTGATCGCCGCACCCCGCGACTTTTTCTCGTCAACGGTCAGCGCGCTCAAGCCTTTCATCAGTTCCGTGATACGGCCTGATTTTCCGAGAAACAGGGCTTTGGCATTCTCCAGCTCCGCCGGCATAGCGGCCTGCGCAAACGCGGCACGCGCGCTGTCAACCAAGGCATTCAACTCATTCATAAACTCTCTCGTCATTGAAAAAGGGCTAGTGCTTTTTCAAGCGCTAGCCCTTGTCGCTATTCATTGGAGTGCTATTTATTCAGTAGCACCCCAGTGCGGACTCAAGCAGCCAGTTTGGCTTTGACCTGTTCCACAATGCCGGCAAAAGCGGCCATATCATGCACGGCAATATCGGACAGCACCTTGCGGTCGATCTCGATATTGGCTTTCTTCAGGCCATTGGCGAACTGGCTGTAGGTCATGCCGCATTGACGCGCAGCGGCGTTGATACGGGCGATCCACAGTTGACGGAACACGCGCTTTTTGGTGCGGCGGTCACGGTAGGCATATTGCCCCGCCTTCATCACCGCTTCTTTGGCGATGCGGAAGACATTACCGCGGCGACCGCGGAAACCTTTGGCGAGGGCGAGAACTTTTTTGTGGCGGGCGCGAGCCGTTACACCACGTTTGACGCGAGGCATGTGAGTACTCCTTGTTCGTCGTTAATCAAATACCACGGCCGGGCAACATCTGTGCCATGTGACCCATATTGGTCTCATGCACAGCGGTTGAACCGCGCAACTGGCGTTTATTTTTGGTGGTCTTCTTGGTCAGAATGTGACGTTTGAAGGCGTGACCGCGCTTGACGGTGCCACCTGGACGGACGCGGAAGCGTTTCTTCGCCGCGCTCTTGGTCTTCATTTTGGGCATGTAACTGCTCCTTTTACGTTGTGCTCGCGAGGCG
>CAJAXU010000027.1 GCA_903948045.1 uncultured beta proteobacterium
AACCCTGATCGGCGGGCGTTGGCGCGACGGCAGTGGCCCGCTGTACAGCACCGAGTACCCGGCCGACGGCTCGGTGGTGGCCGAACTGCACGCCGCCAGCGTGGCCGATGCCGACGAGGCGGTGCAGGCCGCCGAGGCCGCGCGGCACCGCCCCAGCTGGGCTGGCCTCAAGCCGCACCAGCGCGCCTTGCTGCTGCACCGCATGGCCGCCGGTATCCGCGACAGAGGCGAGGAATTGGCCCAGCTGCAGCGGCTGGACAACGGCAAACCAGTGAGCGAGACCCGTGCCCTGGTGGCCAGCGCTGCTGGCACCTTTCAGTACTTTGCCGCGGCCTGCGAGACGCTGGAAGACCAGGTGACGCCCGCGCGCGGCGACTACCTGACGATGAGCCTGCACGAGCCCGTTGGCGTGGTGGCCGCCATCACGCCCTGGAACTCGCCCATTGCCAGCGAGGCACAAAAAATGGCGCCTGCGCTGGCGGCCGGCTGCCCGGTGGTTATCAAGCCAGCCGAGATCACGCCGCGCATGGCGATCGAGCTGGCTCGCATTGGCGAGGCCGCTGGCATCCCGCCCGGCATCCTGAGTGTGCTGCCGGGCAAGGGCGCGCTGCTGGGCGACGCGCTGGTGCGTCACCCGCTGGTCAAGCGCGTGGCCTTTACCGGCGGCACCAGCGTCGGCCTGGGCATTGCCCGGCTGGCGGCCGACAAACTGATGGGCGTGTCGCTGGAGCTGGGTGGTAAATCACCCACCATCGTCTGCGCCGATGCCGACCTGGAGCACGCGGTGGCCGGCGTGCTGTTTGGCATCTTCAGCTCGTCAGGCGAATCCTGCATTGCCGGTTCGCGCGCCTTTGTGCACCGCAGCGTTTACGCGGCCTTCCGCGAGCGTCTCTTGGCAGGGGCCCGTGCGTTGCGGGTGGGCGACCCGGCGCTGGAAGCCACCCAAATGGGCCCCTTGGTCAGCGGTGCGCACCGCGAGTCGGTGGAGCGCTACGTGGCGCTGGGGCTGGCCGAGGGCGGCCAACTGCTGACTGGTGGCGCGCGCCTGGCCGGCAGCCTGTATGAGCGCGGCTATTACTACCCGCCCACGGTGATCGAGGGCCTGCCCAACGGTGCGCGCATGGTGCAAGAGGAAATCTTCGGCCCGGTGCTGGCGCTGATGCCCTGGGACGACGAGGCCGAGCTGGTCGCCCAGTGCAACGACAACCCCTACGGCCTGGCCTGCGGCATCTGGACGCGCGACTACCGCAGCGCCTGGCGCCTGGGCGCATCGCTGCAGACGGGTACGGTCTGGGTCAACACCTACAAGCAGTTTTCCAGCAGCACGCCGTTTGGCGGCGTCAAACTGAGCGGTACCGGCCGTGAGAAAGGCCGGCTCGGCATTCTGGAATACACCACCCAAAAAAGCTACTACTGGGGGCTCAACGAGGCACCCCTGCCCTGGAGCGCAGCATGAAAGACCACACCCCCAGCGCCCACGTCGCCCACAGCACCCTGGGCATCGAAGGCATAGCCGCCATCACCTACGCCACCGACCGCTGGGACGAGGCGCGGCGCTTTCTGGCCGACTGGGGCCTGACGCTGCTGGCTGACACGCCGGAACAGCAGCAGTGGGAGACGCAGAACGGCGCCCAGGTGCTGGTGCGCCGCATGGACGACCCCAGCCTGCCGCCCGCCATGGAGCCCGGCCCCACGCTGCGCGAAGTGGTGTGGGGCGTGCACGACGACGCCACACTGCATTTATTAGCCAAAACCCTCTCTAAGCACCGTGGTTATTGGGCTGATAGCTATGAAAATAGTAGCATCAGCGCCGCCACCCGCATCAGCGCGTTGGACCCGCAGGGCCTGCGCGTGGTGTTTCGCAAAACCACCAAGCGGGCGCTGGCGCTGCAGGGTTCGCCCAGCAACCCCTGGGGCCAGGTGCAGCGCATCGACGCGCCTTCGCCGGTGTACGAGCGGGCGCAGCCGGTGGAGATCGGGCATGTGGTGTTTTTTACCGACCGGCTGGCCGAGATGGAGGCCTTTTACGCCGCGCTGGGTTTTGTCACCTCGGACCGCTACCCCGGGCGGGGCGTGTTCATGCGCTGCGCCGCGCAGGGTGGCCACCATGATCTGTTTTTGCTGCAGCTGCCCACCGGCAAGGTGGGCCTGAACCACGTGGCCTTTACCGTGCGTGACATTCACGAGGTGTTTGGCGGCGGCCTGCACATGAGCCGCTGCGGCTGGACCACCCAGCTCGGCCCCGGCCGCCACCCCATCTCGTCGGCCTACTTTTGGTACTTCGAGAACCCCTGTGGCGGCCTGATCGAGTACAACGCCGACGAAGACCACCTCACCGAAGCCTGGCAGGCGCGCGAGTTCCAGCCCGGCCCCACTATGTTCGCCGAATGGGCGATCGACGGCGGCATCGACGGCCACACCCGCCGCCAGCCCCAGGTGGCGGCCTCGGGTGCCTTTTTGACCGAGAAGCGTTGATCATGCCGCTACCGGTCATCGTCATCCTCGCGAACGCGGGGATCCATGCCCCCTCACTTCCATGCAACAGGAGGTCCCCACCATGAACACCATCCCCATCCAGGCCCTGCCCGAGCGCCACCTGCAGCCGCACCAGGCCCGCCAGCGCCCGCCCACCAGCTTTGAAGACCTGCTGGGCGACGCCATCGAGCGCGCCTTTGGCCAGGGCCATTGGGAGCTGGACGCACTGGTGGCCTACCTCAACAAGAGCGGCCCAGCCGGGCCCAATGGCCAGCCGTGGACGGCCGAGTCGTTCCAGCAGCTCATGACCACCTTGGGAGCCTGACATGACCACCGCAACTGCGACCCCCAAAGTCAGCCCCACCGCTGACGCCGTCGATGCCTTGCTGGCGCGCGGTCTGTACGACCTGTGGTACCCCATCTGCCCCTCGGGCTTTGTGCAGGACCGCCCGGTGTCGCTGCGCCGGCTGGGCTACAAGCTGGCCCTGTGGCGCGACGCGGCCGGCCTGCCGCACGCGCTGGAAGACCATTGCCCGCATCGCGGCGCGCCGCTGAGCATGGGTGTGAACCTGGGCGACCGGCTGGCCTGCCCCTACCACGGCATCGAGGTGCGCTGCGACGGCCTGGTGACCAAGGTGCCCGCCAGCCCCGGCTGCACCCTGGAGGGCAGCCGCGCCGCGCGCAGTTTTCATGTGCAGGACGCCCATGGCGCACTCTGGCTCTACAACAGCCGGGGCCATGTGGATGCCCCGCCGCCGCTGCAACTGCCGGAAGAGCTGAGCAACCCCGAGTGGAGCCAGTTCTTGTGCTACGTGGAGTGGCGCGGCGACTACCGCTACGTGGCCGACAACGTGATGGACCCCATGCACGGCAGCTTTGTGCACAAGCAGTCGCACTCTATGGCAGAGGGCGACATCAGCGCCAAGTTCAAGCTGCGCAAGACCGAGCACGGTTTCATGTTCGAGAAGGACGGCCAGCGCGACGTCAACTTCGACTGGACCGAGTGGGGCGACACCGGCACCCACTGGATGCGCCTGGCCATTCCCTACCCCAAGACCGGCGGCCCGGGCGGCAGCTTCACCATCATCGGCAGCTACACGCCCATCGGCCCCAACCTGAGCGCGGTGTTCTTCTGGCGCTGCCGCCGCGTGCAGGGCTGGCAGCGCAATGTGTGGCGCTTTTTGTACCGCAACCGCCTGGAAGCCCGCCACTGGGTGGTGCTGGAGCAGGACCGCGTGATGCTGGAGAGCATGGAGCCCGACGCCAACCAACGCGAGCACCTGTACGAGCACGACGTGGGTCTGTCACGCCTGCGCAAGCTCATGCAGAGTCTGGCGCAGCGGCAACTGGGCTAGGGTGGATTGGGGTTGGGCTGGGGCGGGATGATCATTGCTTGACAATCGCAGAGAGCGTCGCAGCGGGTGCCACGCTGCTGGCGATCTGCAGGCAATTCACACCTTGGCGCCTTTTGGCACCAGTTCTTCTACCAGCCATTGACGCGCCGCTTGGACACGCGGCATCGTGAGTCCACGACGGGGACAAACGAAGTAGTAGGAGGGCGCTGGGCGAATCTGCACTGGCAACTCAAACGGAACGACCAACCTGCCCGCTGAGACTTCGTCAGCGACCCCGAGGCGCTCGGCCAGTGCGACGCCCATCCCCTCGGCCGCCGCCCGAAGCGACTGGATCGAGTGCAGGAAGCGCAGACCACGTCCCGCGTCGATGTCAAGGCATCCGGCTGCGCGCAGCACCATGCCCCATTTGACCAAACGGCGCTCCGTATGGATAAGGGGGTGGTGCTGAAGATCCTGTAGCCGGCGCAGTGCATGCTGCCCACGCAGCAGCTGCGGACTGCACACTGGAAGCAGGTGCTCCTCGAAAAGATGGTCGGTGTGGAGGTCCGGCCAATCCTGGAAGCCATACCAGATGGCAGCGTCGATCTGCTCATTTGCAAAATCAACGTGGCGCAAGGTATCGAGAAATCGCAGTTGGATTGCAGGATGCCGCTCCATGAACTGCGTCAAGCGCGGAATCATCCAGGTGGCAAGCAGGCTTGGTGGGACCGCCAAGGTTAAGCGCTCCGAAGATCCTAACTCGGCAACATCCCGGCTGGCTTCGTCGATCTGGTCGAAAACCTTGCGAATGCGAGCCAGATAAACGGCGCCGGCGTCGGTCAGTTGCAGCTTGCGGTTCATGCGGTGGAACAGACGGGTTCCCAGGTGGTCCTCAAGGTGCTTTACCTGGTGCCCGATGGCGGAGGGCGTGACAAACAACTCATCGGCCGCAAGTTTGAAGCTTTGGTAGCGCGCGGCCGCCTCGAAGCTGCGCAGCGCCGGCAATGGTGGAAGCGAACGGTTCATGGTGTGTGGGTTCTTGAGCTTTCTTGTGTCCGTCGGGCAGTCCGGTCGGCAGGTCACAGCCGCGGAGTCAACCTCGGGCGCTGTGCGGTCCAGTATCCGCCAAAAAGCGCGCATCAGACAAGTTCAGCTCCGCCGAGGAGCAAGAAATGATCGTTTGCCACACCCTCCCCCGTTCGCCAGAATACCCCTGTCTCGCACCGATCTTAAAGTGGGTGGGCCGTTTCGATCGGGCCGGCATTCGGCTGGAGTCGGGAATTCACTACAACTGAACCAACAGGAAAAATCTTCAATGCGGGAAAACTCTCCCCAGAAGCTGGATCATGCGGCAACCGGGCCTTTGTCCGGATTGCTCGTGGTATCGATCGAACAGGCTCTGGCAGCGCCATTGTGTACCTGCCGGCTCGCCGACGCTGGTGCGCGTGTCATCAAGGTCGAGCGCGACAGTGGCGATTTTGCGCGCGGCTACGACAGCGTCGTCCATGGGGAGGCGTCGTATTTTGTCTGGACCAACCGCGGCAAGGAGTCCGTGCAGTTGGACTTGCACGATGCCGATGACCAGGCTCTGATGCACCGCATGCTGGCGCAGGCAGATGTGTTTGTGCAGAACCTGGGTCCAGGCGCATCGGCGCGCGCGGGCTTTGGTTCCGCCGAACTGCGTGCGCGCTACCCAAGCTTGATCACCTGCGATATCAGCGGTTATGGCGAGGACGGCCCTTACCGAGACATGAAGGCGTACGACCTGCTGGTGCAATCTGAAAGCGGTCTCGTCTCGGTCTCAGGTCCTCCAGGTGAGTACGGAAGGATCGGGGTATCGATCTGCGACATCGGCGCCGGAATGAACGCCTTGATCGGGATCCAGCAAGCGCTGCTAGCCCGTGAGCGCACAGGCTGCGGCAGCGCGGTACAGGTCTCGCTGTTCGACACGGCAGCAGACTGGATGAGCGTTCCGGTGCTGCACCAGGCCTATGCCGGACAGGGTCCGCGGCGTGTGGGCTTGAGCCATCCGTCGATCGCCCCGTATGGGGGCTTCCAGACTGCGGACGATGAAACCCTCGTGATCGCAGTGCAGAATGAAAGGGAATGGAGCCGCTTTGCTTGCGATTTTCTCGGCGATCCCGACGTAGCTCAGGACCCGCGCTTCGGAAGCAACAACCTCCGCGTCGCCAACAGAACGCAACTCGATGACCTGGTCCGACAGGCGTTCGCCGCTTACCCGCGCGCTGCGCTCGAAGGGCGACTGCAGCAAGCTGGCATCGCCTATGGTGCCGTCAACAGCACCGCTGCGCTGCTTGCACATCCCCAGTTGCGTACCTGGCCGGTCGCCACGCCCTCAGGTGAGGCCATGCTGGTTGCACCACCAGTGCGCAGTGAACACGATACAGGTCGCTTCAGGGCGGTTCCCGCACTGGGTCAACACAGCGCAGCGGTGCGCGCGGAATTTGGCCTGGAGTCAGCAGGGGCGCCATCATGACTCCGGCCGAGAAGCAAATGCTCAAGAATTGGGTCGGGCGCACGGAATCGGCGCGAGACACGGTGTCGTCCTGGCGGGTCGCAGCGCTCGCCCATGCGCTGGATCGTGACGATACCCCCAGTGTTGGCGATGCGCTTCCACCGTTGTGGCACTGGCTGAACTTCCTGCCAACCTACAAGGCATCGGAGCTTGGTTATGACGGCCACGCACGCCTCGGCAGTTTCCTGCCGCCCGTGTCGTTGCCACGTCGGATGTGGGCCGGCGGGCGCCTGCGCTTCGAACGTCCGCTGCGCGTTGGCGAAAACGCGACTCGTGTATCGCGCATCGCCGATATCGCGTTCAAATCTGGTCAGAGCGGGTCGCTGGCATTCGTCCAGGTGCAGCACAACATTGATGGTGACCAAGGCGCCCAGATCGTCGAAGAGCACGATATCGTCTACCGTGCCGCTGCGTCAAACTCTGCTGCGCCGCCGCCAGCCAGACCTGCACCCGCCCAGGCGCAGTGGTCCAGCGAACTGAGCGCCGACCCGGTGCTCCTGTTTCGGTATTCGGCGCTGACGTTCAATGGCCACCGCATCCACTACGACCGTGAATTCTGCTTGGGCGAGGCCTATCCCGGCCTGGTTGTACATGGGCCTTTGATCGCGACCTTGCTTTTGGACCTGTTACGTCGCCATGCGTCGACCGCCAAGGTGAAGACGTTTGCATTCAAGGCCATCAGCCCGCTGTTCGATATTCACCCCTTTAGCGTGCACGGCCGGGTCGACGGCACACAGGCCACATTGTGGGCGCTGAACCATCGCAGCGAGTTGGCAATGAGCGCCAGCGCGGAACTGGGGGGCGGCCAATGATGCACGGGAACCGACTGCCTGGGCGTTCCTGGCGTTCCATGTTGTTCGTGCCCGCCCACCAGCGGCGAATGGTCGAACGGGCTCACACACGTGCTGCAGATGCGATTGTTCTCGACCTTGAAGACGGTGTTCCAGAACCATCCAAGGCCGAGGCCCGCGACATGCTCGGCAACGCAATCGTCACGCTGGCTGGACGCGGCACAGACGTCATCGTGCGTGTCAATCGCGAACTTTCTGCATGTGTGCGCGACATGGATGTCGCAGTCCGGCCAGGCGTGGCCGCGATCACTCTGCCCAAAGTGATGGGGCCGGAGCATATCGCCTTGATCGACGAGATGATCGGCACGCTCGAGCATGAACGGGCCATGCCCATTGGAGGGTTGCGTGTCATTGCGATGGTCGAAACTGCCGCGTCGCTGGGCCGTATCAATGCCATTGCTGGCGCCGGTGCACGTCTTTGTGGGATCACGCTAGGGACGGAAGACCTGGCTTTGGATTGCGGCTTCGCTCCGACACCAGACAACCTGACAGATCCGATGCGCAGCCTGGTACTTGCGGCCCGCGCTGCAGGTTTGACGCCCTACGGACTGCCCGGCAGCATTGCCGCGATCGAGGAGCACACACTCTTTCAGAGTCTGGCTCGATCGGCGTGCGCGATGGGACTGGAGGGCGCCTTCTGCATCCATCCATCCCAGGTCGCCGCACTCAATGATGCGTTCTCACCAGCGGTCGCCGAACTATGCTGGGCGCGGGGCGCCGTCGAAGCATTCGAACAAGCACTGCGCGATGGGCATGGTGCTGTTTCCTTCCGAGGCGGCATGCTGGACTTGCCGGTCATCAAGCGGGCACGCGCACTGCTGGCCCGCGAACGAATTGCCTCTCCCTCCGCTGCCCGCTGATCGGTATCCATATGGACAACGCACTGACACGCATCGCCAATTGGGTCGCCGAATGCCCCATGCACCATGACTCTCTGGCCACGCGACGTGCGCGCGTCGCGGTTCAGGATACGGTGGCTTGCATGCTCGCCGGTAGCCGCGCTTCCGTTACCCTGCGCACTGGGCAGGTCATTGATGCCTGGGGCAGCGGGCCGTGCAACGCCGTTGGCGGCAGGCGCGTCGCGGCTCCGTGGGCAGCGCTCCTGAATGGCACGGCGGCACATGCGCTCGATTTCGACGACTATGACTTTCCTGCGGTCAGCCACCCGAGCGCCGTGCTGGTGCCGGCCCTGGTCGCCTTGGCCGAGGAAATTGGCGCATCGGGTGGCGCCATGCTGGATGCGTATGTGGTCGGCTACGAAGCCATGGCCTGTGTCGGCAAAGCCGTCAATATGGCACATTACGAGCGCGGCTGGCATTCCACCGCGACGCTCGGAACGCTGGGCGCGTCAGCCGCCTGCGCGCGTCTTCTGAGACTGGACGGCGACGCCTGCGCCACTGCGCTGAGTATCGCGACTAGCATGGCTGCTGGCTTCAAGTCGCAGTTCGGCACGATGGTCAAACCGCTGCATGCGGGACTGGCGGCAAAGAACGGCATCCTTGCAGCACGGTTGGCGCAAAGCGGCATCACGGCGTCGAAGACCACGCTCGACGGTCCCGGGAGCATATTGACACTGCTTGGCGGCGCTACGGCACCGGGTTTCGACCGTGCGCTGGCCGAACTGGGTGCGCCCCTGGCGATCGAACAGTTCGGCCTGGTTACCAAGCGCTTCCCAACCTGTAGTTATACACATCGCGCAATCGCCGGCCTGCTACGCTTGCGCGAGTTGCACCGGATCGACCCCGTGCAGGTAGAGCGCATCGAAGCGGAACTGCCAGATCGCAATGCGCAGGTGCTGGCCTACCCGCATGCACAGACCGCGGACCAGGCCCGCTTCAGCATGCAGTTTTGCCTGGCCAACGCGCTCTGCACCGGTGACGTCTTGGAGTCCGACTTTTTGCCCGATGCGCTCGGCCGCACGGAAGTGCGCGACCTGATGCCACGTATCACTCTGCTTCACTACCCGGCCGATCCGAACGGCACCGACTCGTCACCAGAAGAGCCGGACCATGTTCGTGTCTGGCTCAAGAGCGGCGTACAGCTCGAGATAACTATAGGCGATGTACCCGGAGGTCCGTCCAGTCCATTGAGCGAGAAGGAACTCAGCGTCAAGCTGCACCAGTGTGTGGATCCGGTCATTGGCGTGCTGAGTGCAGTCGAACTGGAGTTGACCCTGGGCAGGTTCGCTCAGTTGCCCGACCTGAGCGCCGTTACTCGCCACTTCCATCACTTGATTGACGACACAGGCTGCGCCCGTCAGGCGGCGCCTGTCCCCCGCGACTGAGACAGGCGGCCATCTAATGGAAACCCTGCAGTTCATCATGCAAAACCTTGGGCTCCTTGGAATCCGCGCTCTGGAGCATGTGTCGCTGGTCGGCGTTGCGGTAGGTGTTGCGATCATTACCGGTGTTCCGATCGGCATCGCGATCACCCAGAACGAGCGCATCGCCAAGTTCGTGTTGTACATCGCTTCGATGATCATGACGATCCCGTCGGTGGCACTGTTCGGACTGATGATCCCGATCCTGTCGACGATCGGTCAAGGCATCGGGTACCTGCCCGCTGTGATCGCGGTCATGTTGTATTCGCAACTGCCCATCATCCGAAACACTTATACCGCGATCAGGAACGTGGACCCGGCATTGCGGGAAGCTGCGCAGGGCATGGGCATGACTCCAACGCAGCGCCTGGCGATCGTGGAGATCCCGCTGGCTGTTCCCGTCATTATGGCCGGCGTACGAACTGCTGCGGTGATGAATATCGGAATCATGGCCGTTGCGGCCTACATAGGCGCCGGCGGACTTGGCACATTCATCAGCCGAGGTATCTCGCAGACCGACAGCCGTCAGTTGATCACCGGTGCGCTGGCGGTGAGCCTTTTGGCCATCACCGCTGACTTCTGCCTCGCGTGGCTGCAGCGCCGCCTCACGCCTGCCGGCATCCGGCCGTGAGGCCTGCCTCCTGGTCAATCATCTGCGACGCATGCGACATCACAGACAACGAGACACGCCATGATAAAACTTGAGCGACTGACAAAGATATACGAAACGCCGGTACGCAAGGTAGTGGCCGCCGACCACATCGACATGGAAGTGCCGACCGGTGAGATCTGCGTGTTACTCGGCCCCTCGGGCTGTGGGAAGACCACGACACTCAAGATGGTCAATCGTATCGTCACACCAACCGGCGGGCGTGTGCTGATCGACGGCCAGGATACAACCGACATACCCACAGTGGAACTGCGCCGCAAGATTGGCTACGTAATCCAGCAGATCGGACTGTTTCCTAATATGACGGTCGAGGAGAACATCTGCGTGGTGCCGCGCCTGCTCGGCTGGGACGCCGCCAAGGCGCGCCGGCGAGCGGCCGAGTTGCTCGAGTTGACGGCGCTCGACCCAGCCACCTTTCTCAAGAGGTACCCCAAGGAGTTGTCCGGCGGCCAGCAGCAGCGCGTCGGCGTGGCGCGCGCTCTGGCAGCCGATCCGCCCGTGATGCTGATGGACGAGCCGTTTGGCGCTATCGACCCGATCAACCGTGCAGCCATCCAGGACGAGTTTCTGAAGCTGCAGGAGAAGTTGCACAAGACCATCCTGTTCGTCAGCCATGACATCGATGAGGCCGTCAAGATGGGCGACAAGATTGCCATCTTTCGCGCTGGCCGGCTGGAGCAGATTGACTCACCGGACAACGTTCTGGCCCACCCTGCGCAACCCTTTATCGCGGACTTCGTGGGTGCCGATCGCACCATCAAGCGCCTCGGGTTGATTCGTGTGGCCGACGCCATGACAAGTGATGCACCGGTTCTTTCACTTGGCGCCGATCCGGTTCTCGCGCAGGCGATGTTGCATGAGTCCGGTGCTGCGGCGCTGGTGATCGTTACACCTGAGGGCAAGCCGCACGGATTCATGACTGCGGCGAGTTCGTTCGGACCCGGCAGCACTTGCGGGCATGCAAGTACCCCGATCGCGGCCAGCGTTTCGGTGGCAGCCGACCTTCGCACAGCCGTTTCCAGAATGTTCGAGAACGACGTCGAGTGGCTATCCTGCGTAGACGACGAGGGGCGCCATGTAGGGGCTCTGGAGATGCGTCGCATCAGGCACCTGCTCGGCAGGACCTACGAGGCCGGGGGACGGGCATGAACGACCGCCCCGTCAGCGGCAGGGCCATGGGCTGTGTCGGCAGCAAGGTTGGCGAGTGGTTGCTGTGGGGCGCCATCATTGCGGTCGCACTTGGCGTGCTGCGCTGGATCGACCTGCCGGAGATGTTGCGCCGCTACGGTGGCGACATCGTGCATCTGGCAGTGCAGCACCTCGGGTTGGCGGCGTTGTCAGGCGGCCTGGCAATCCTGGTTGGGATCCCGGTTGGCATCATTTTGAGCCGACCATCGTTCGCCAAGATTTCTGAGCCCGGCGCACGGGTGCTCACCATCGGGTCAACGATCCCCTCCCTGGCCATCCTGGCCTTGTCGATGAGCTGGTTGGGGATTGGTACGCCACCAGCAGTTTTTGCTTTGTGGGCGGTGACGCTGCTGCCGATCGTGCGCAATACCATGGCCGGCCTGCGCGGTGTCGATCCCTATTTGCTGGAGGCCGGGCGCGGCATGGGAATGACGCCCATGCAACTTCTAGTGCGCGTCGAGTTGCCCAACGCCATGTATGTTCTGCTCGCCGGTGTACGAACCGCACTTGCCATCAATGTGGGCACGGTGCCAATGGCGTTCCTTATTGGTGGTGGAGGCCTGGGCGAACTCATCTTCACAGGCATCGACCTCAATGAACCGGCCATGATGCTGGCCGGTGCAATTCCAACTGCAGGGCTCGCGGTGTTGGTCGATTTCAGTCTGGGCCTGATTGCCTACTACCTGGTCCCACGCGGTGTCAACCCGCTGCGATGACTTCCCCTTTTCGATAGCTCTACTTTTACTCAACCCTGACAGGAGACGACAATGAACATACGCAACGCTTTAAAGAATCTGGGCAAACTGGTGGCGGTGGCTGCTGTGGCACTAAGCCTTCAAACAGCACACGCCATCACAGTCGGTGGCAAGAACTATACCGAGCAGCAACTGATGGCCGAAATGACCACCCAGTTGTTGAAGTCCAAGGGCATTGATGCCAGCAAGAAGGCCGGCATGGGCAGTGCTGTTTTGCGGGCGGCCCAGGAAAACGGCCAGATCGATCTTTACTGGGAGCTCACTGGAACCTCCCTGATTACCTTCAACAAGGTGACAGACAAGCTCAATGCTGAAGAAACCTACAAAAGGGTCAGGGACCTCGACGCGGCAAAGGGTTTGGTGTGGCTCAACCCGTCCAAAGCCAACAACACCTATGCCCTGGTGATGCGCAGGGCGGATTCGGACTCCAGGAACATCAAGTCGCTCAGTGACCTCGCCAGGGCTGTCAAAGGTGGAACCAATCTTACATTTGCGAGCAACATCGAGTTTGCAGCACGACCGGATGGGCTCAAACCGATGGAGGCAGCCTATGGATTCGAATTCCCGCGGGAGAGCGTGCGTCGCATGGACAGTGGCCTAACCTACCAGGCGTTGAAGGAAAAGCAGGTCGATATCGCGCTGGCGTTCGCAACCGATGGTCGGATTCCTGCGTTTGATTTTGTCGTTCTCAGGGATGACAAGGGCTTCTTTCCCTTTTACAACCTGACTCCGGTCATCCGCAAGGACACGATGGAGGCCAACCCGAAGATCGCTCCGCTGCTCAATGCGCTGTCGGCGAAATTGGACGATGCCACGATGGCAAGGCTCAATGCGAACGTTGATGTCGATAAGAAGACCATTGAGGAAGTCGCAACCAAGTTCCTTAAGGACTCGGGACTGCTGTGAGGTTGTTTCGCGGGAGGACTATCGCTCTGCTACCCGCATCGTTACTGCCAAGCCCCATGCAGTGGATTTGTGGCTCATTTCTTGAACTGGCACAGCTGAGAAGCTGTGTTTTGTCAAAACCTATACAGTGAAGGTCTGCTTTTTTCCGAGGCTGGGATGCACGGATCCCATTCGTGCGTCGTTCTTTCTTGATGCAGCAGAAATGTGCGCAATCGACCCTTGATGCTGTCAACCAGTGCAGCCATAAAAGGCGGAAAGATAGGAATCGCACTCGAAGCCTCGGGCTTTTTTCGGTGTCCGAAAGAGTGCAAGCAGGCTGTTCAAGGCCGGTCGGTTGTGGAGGACCGCTTCTGGCCCCAACCTGTCCGCTGCCTGCATTGCTGGTAGTGCTGGCGTCACCCCTGTGCTTTGCTCCCAACGTTCGGCGCAGCGGGGCCGATCAGATCCCAGAGATTCCCATACAGGTCACTGAAGACCGCCACGGTGCCGTAAGGCTCCACCACGGGCCCGCGGACAAAGACCACAACCGCTGCCATCGGGCGCCACAACGACCCATCGCTTGCCAGTCTCGGGCAGCGGCGAGTCTTCGACCAAGCGAAAACCGAGGTGCTGAGTCATGGGCTGTACTGTACGCT
>CAJAXU010000028.1 GCA_903948045.1 uncultured beta proteobacterium
ACTGCGATGCGGTCAAGGGCTGCGGCACACCTTTGTCTGACATGCCGTAGCCAAGCAGCCCCATCGCATTGGCAATGGCCGTGTTGGCAAAATCTGTGCCTTGAAAGAACAGTGGTAGCCCCGTCTCTTTGGCCAGCGCGTAGGTAAAGAGGTCGCCCAGGTTCAGCCGGGCTTTGGGGTCCACCCTTTGGCGTTGAACGCGGCCAGCCAAGCTTCGGCCCGAGTGGCTGCGCCAACATAGAGCCGCGCGGTGTTTTGCAATGCGGTGATGAACAGCGGCGCCGCCGGCTCACCCACCAAGATGCACATCAGCACCGAAGAATCGACGATGGCCTCAGCCAGTGTGGTGTGCGGTGTATCCTGCGCAGCCGTCATTTGGGCAGGCCGGAAGCGTCATACATCACTTCGCCCATGGGCCTCGCATCCAGCACGGGCAGGGCGTGCATGGCTTGCAAGATGCCTGCGATGGACTGGTTATCTCGCGCTGGCTTGACCGCTTTATCGCGCAGGCTGCGGGCTTCTTCGAGCAGGCGGATCGTTTCCTTGTTCATGGACCGGTGGTTGCGCTGCGCCTCTGCCGCCAGCCAGTCTTTCAGGTCGGAGGGTATTTTCTTGATCAACAGCGTGGCATCAGACATGTTGGACCTGGTAGATAGCAGTTAGATACCTAAATGCTATCTACACCCGGCGGGCCTGTCAACCCGGCACAAGATGGGTACCCCGGCTCAGTACCAAAAACGACCAATTAAATGGTCTTATTCCGATGGTGTTGTGAGAAAAGATTGCCCGGGTCCCATAGGGTTCCTTAGCATAATCGATGCAAGGGAGTACAACATGACAAAAGCTTTTCTCACCCGGCGGCTGGCCTTTGGCGCGGTGCTGCTGGGGCACTGGCCCTGGACCGCCGCATTGGCCCAGACCCCACCTGCCAACGGCCCAACGCCACCTACTTTGCCCCCGGCGCCCATGCTGGGCAAGAACTGGCAGCCTGGGCTGGACCCGACCGATTTTTTGGTGAGCGAAAAGCTTGACGGCGTGCGGGCCCTGTGGGATGGACAGGTACTGCGCTTTCGCAGTGGCCGGCGCATCGCCGCCCCCGTCTGGTTTCTGGCCGGTTTGCCGGCCACACCGCTCGATGGTGAACTGTGGCTGGGGCGGGGCAGTTTTGACCGGCTGTCGGCCATCGTGCGCCGCAGCACGGCGGTGGATGCCGACTGGCAAACGCTGCGTTACATGGTGTTTGACTTGCCCGGCGCTGCCGGACTGTTTGCCGAGCGGGTGCAACGCGCGACTTCGCTGGTCGGCGCCGGCAGCCCGGCGTGGCTGCAGGTGGTCGCGCAGGAGCGGGTGGCCGACACGAACAGCCTGCAGCGGCGGCTGCAAACCCTGGTGGAGCAGGGCGCCGAGGGCCTGATGCTGCACCGGGCCGATGCGCTGTGGGCGCCCGGGCGCAGTGATGCGCTGCGCAAGCTCAAACCCCAGCCTGACGACGAGGCCCGGGTGGTGGCCCATGTGCCGGGCAAGGGCCGGCTTCAAGGCAAGCTCGGCGCGCTGCAGGTGGAAATGCCCGGCGGCCAGCGCTTTGCCTTGGGCACTGGGTTGAGCGATGCCGACCGGCTGGCGCCGCCACCGGTCGGGAGTCTGGTGACCTACCGCTACCGGGGTCTGACGCCTTCCGGTGTGCCGCGCTTTGCCAGCTTTGTGCGCCAGCGCGCTGACGAGTAGCGGGTCAGCTCAGGCAAACACGCCGGCCGTGTCCTGCATGCGCTTGGACACCTCGCCCAGGTGGTGCAGCGTGTCGCCAAAGGTCATCTCCAGCTGGGTCAGCTTTTTGAAGTAGTGGCTGACGATGTACTCGTCGGTCACGCCGATGCCGCCGTGCAGCTGCACCGCCTGCTGGCCGATGAAGCGCATGGCGTTGCCGAGCTGGTACTTGGCCCGGGCCATGGCAGCTCGGCGCTCAGGCGCCGGGGCGTTGAGCTTGAGCGAGGCGTAGTAGCTCATCGATCGCGCCAGCTCCAGCTGCATTTTCATGTCGGCCGCACGGTGGCGCAGCGCCTGGAAGCTGCTGATGACCACGCCGAACTGCTTGCGCGTGTTCATGTACTCGGTGGTAAGGCTCAGGGTTTTGTCCATCACGCCCACCGCTTCGGCGCAGGTGGCGGCAATGCCGATGTCCACCGCGTGTTCCAGCGCAGTCAGCCCGTCGAGCGTGATCAGCTCGGCGGCCGCCTGCTGCAGCGTGACTTCGGCCGCCCGGGCGCCGTCCTGGGTGCCGTAGCCACGGCTGCTGACGCCCGCCGCATCGCGGCGCACCAGAAACAGCGCCATGCGCTCACCGACCAGGGCCGGCACCAGCCAGGCGTCCGCCTGATCGCCCGCCGGTACTATGCTTTTTGTAGCATCCAAGATCCATCCGGCGGGGGTTTGAGTCGCTTTTGCCTTGCAAATATCGAGCTGGTAGCGGGCCGCGCGCTCCTGGTAGGCCAGCACCACCAGCGCCTCGCCGTTGGCAATGCGCGGCAGCCAGGCCGCCTGCAAGGCCTGCGGCGCGTAGCCGCCGAGCACGCCGCCGGCAATCAGGCTGTGTGCCAAGGGCTCCAGCACGATGCCGCGGCCCAGCTCTTCCATCACCACCATGCCCTCCACCGGGCCCATGCCCATGCCGTCATGCTCGGGCGCGATGTAGAGGCCGCACAGGCCGAGTTCGGCCAGTTCGGTGTAGGCGGCGCGTGAAAAACCGCCGGCGCGCGTGGTCTCGCGGCGGCGGTCAAAGCTGTAGCCCTTGTCGACCCATTTGCGCACGGCGTCGCGCAGTTGGTCTTGGTCGTCAGAGAAATCAAAGTCCATGGCGTGTGTCCTTCCGGTTCGGTGGCAGTGGCGGGGCGGGTCAGCCCAGCACCACCTGCGAGACGATGTTGCGTTGCACTTCGTTGCTGCCGCCGTA
>CAJAXU010000029.1 GCA_903948045.1 uncultured beta proteobacterium
AAGCGCTTGCGGCCCGCCCTGCTGCTGCTGTGCTGCGGGGCCATGGGCTTCGCTGGGGCGCAGCGCTTCAAGATGGCGGCCGTGGTCGAGTTCATTCACACAGCAACCCTGCTGCACGACGACGTGGTTGACGATTCGGCCCTGCGCCGGGGCAATGCCACCGCCAACGAGACGTTCGGCAACCCAGCCAGTGTGCTGGTCGGCGACTTTCTGTACTCCCGGGCGTTCCAAATGATGGTGGAGGCAGGCGACATGCGCATCATGGCCGTGTTGGCCGACGCCACCAACGTGATCGCCGAGGGTGAAGTGCTTCAGCTGATGAATATGCACAACGCCGAGCTCGACGAGGCCAGCTACCTGCAGGTGATCCGGTCAAAAACCGCCAAACTGTTCGAGGCCAGTGCCCGCGTCGGTGCTATTTTGTCGGGGTGTACACCTGAGCTTGAGACCGCCTGCGCGGACTACGGGCAGGCTTTGGGCACCGCCTTTCAGGTCATCGACGATGTACTCGATTACGCCGGCAACAGCGAAGTCATGGGAAAAAGTCTGGGCGACGACCTGCGTGAGGGCAAGGCCACCCTGCCGCTCATCGCCGCCATGCAGCGTGGCACGCCCGAGGAGCGCGCGTTGATAAAGGGCGCCGTGGAGGCTGGCAACAGCGATCTGCTCCATGAGGTGATCCAAATGGTGCACCGCACCGGCGCACTGGACGTGGCGCGCCAAGCCGCCGGCGCCGAAGCTGCCCGCGCAGTGGCTGCAGCGCGGCAATTACCGCCCGGTCCGCACGCAGACTGCTTGATCGAACTCGCAACCGCCCTGTTGCAACGGCAAACCTGAGTTCAAGGGCAAAGCCAGCCGGCTTTATAAATCCGCTATAACTCGGGGCACTGTGCGCCGATCAAGGCTGAAACACCCGGTTGATGTCCTCGATCGCATGCCTGTCAGCGGCTCCTGCCAGCGACAAAAGCCTTATCTTGCCCAATAGGTGCAGAAACCTGGCCTGTGCCAAGTCCCGCAGCACCACCATTCGCTGTTGCTCGGCGTTCAACACGTCCAACACTGTCCGGTTACCCGCCTGAAAAGACCTTCTGCTCGACACCACCAGTTGCTCGGCCGAGCGCGCTGCCTGCTCCATGGCTCGGATTTTCGGGATACTTTCCGTCATACCGCGAAACTCTTTGTGCACTTGAACCCCCAAATCGCGTCTACCGGCCTCCAACTCTTCCTGCGCACGGTCGATCGTGGCGAGCGCCTGACGCACAAGGGCACTGCTGTAACCACCCGAGTAAATAGGTACATTCAGCTGCAAGCCGACCGACTGGTTGGAGTACCGTGACGAGGTATTGGTGACATTCTCGCTGTCACTTCGGGTCCACTGGGCCACTAGGTCCAGCGTGGGGTAGTGCCCCGCCTTGGCCTTGTCCAATTCCTGCCGTGCCGCCTCCGCTCGAGCCCGCAATGCTTTCAACTGGGGGCTGTACTGCTCGGCCCGATCGACCCAATCGACCAGCCGCGCTGGCTCTGGCTCCCGCAAATCGAGCTTGCTCACATTGAGCGGGTCCAGGCCCTCAACCGGCTGATTCACCAAGACCTGCAACTGCCGCCGCGTGTAAACCACATTCTCACGTGCCTCCAACTCTTGAGCCAGCGTCATGTCCAACCTGGCCTGCGCTTCATCAATATCTGTACGCGTGCCAGAGCCTGCCGCAAATGACTTGCGTGCCGCGTCCAACTGAGTTGCATAGGCTGTCCGCTGCGCCAGAATCAGCGCCAATTGATCGCTGGTCAAAAGGGCCTCAAAGTAGGCGGCACTTACTCGCACCGGCAGACTTTGCTCCTCCTGAGCCAATACGGCATTGCTGTTCTCCACCTCTGCCATGGCCTGTCGGTACTGCGCTGTCAGGAAAGAACGGAACAGGGGTTGGCGAATCGTCAGTGCCTGATTGCCGCTTCTGTAACTGGTGTCGGTAGTTTGCTCCTTGCCCAAAAAACTGGCAGCCGTGCTGCTGAGTTCATTGTGGTTTTGCGTAACGCTTGCCGTTACATTGGGCAGCATCTGGGCACGCGCCAGCGGCAACCTCTCTCGCCCGGCTTCAGCCGCCGCCCGCGCTGCGCGAATGCTGGCATCCTGATTTTTCGCTGCCTCGTAAGCCTGCAGCAAATCCATTGACCAGCTGGTCAGGGCACAAGACGCCAGCCAACCCGCCAACACCAGTCTGGGCAAGCTGCCCAGTACACCGCCAGATTGCACCATCATGGTTCACTCCTCTTTCAACGACGCTGCCAGCCGCTTGGTCAGCGGGTGCAGTAAATAAGTCAGCAACGACCGCTCACCGGTGCGAAACACCACTTCCACGGGCATACCGGCTTGCAACAATCGCTTGCCCAACTTCTTGTAGCCCTCGGCCGTCACACCCACCCGCGCCAAAAAGTAGCCGACCCCAGACTGGGGGTCCACCAGCAGGTCACCTGACACCGACACCACCTGGCCGTCCACCACCAGTTGCGGCGAGTGCGCAAACGACGAAAACCGCACGTCCACAGGCAGCCCTGCCTGCACTCGGTCGATCATGTGGGGGGCCACACGCGCCTCAATCAGCAGCGCCTGGTCTAGCGGCACCACATCCATCAACTTTTGTCCGGGACCGATCACACCGCCGACCGTCTGAAACGCCAGCGCCACCACCTGACCCGCCGCCGGGGATTTGATGTCCATGCGGCCGAGTTCATCCTGTGCTGCGACCAACTTGGAGGCATCGGCCTGCACCTCCCGGCTGACATCGGCCAACAGCGTTTCAACGTCCTTGCGATAGTCCTGCTGCCGCACAATGCTACGCTGGCGCAACTCGTCAATGGCGCGGCGGGCTCGCACCGTGTTGCCCTGCAAATCGGCCAGGCTGACATTGATGTCCGCCGCCGCACGTTCGAGTTCCAGTTGACGATTGCGCGGCAGATAACCCTCGCTCACCAGCCCCCGGGCATTGGTCAGCTCCTCTTGCAACAGCACCTGCTGCTGGCGTCGGCTCACCGACATTCCCTCGTAAGCCTTGATTGAAGCCTCTTGCCCCAAGATGCTTTCTTCAATGCCCTGCACATCGGCGTGCAGCGAGGCACGGCGCGAGCCAAACAACTGCTCCTGCGTCTGCAAGAGCTGGCGGATCTGGGGGTCCTGGGCCGCCTTGAGCAGCTCCGCGCTAAACACTATTTTGGGCAGCCCCAGCTGCTCAGACCGCAAACGCCCCTCCATGGCCCGCAGCCCCAGGTAGCGTTGACGCACCGTCTCAAAGTTCGCCTTGGCTACCGCCTCGTCCAGCCGCACCAGCAACTCCCCCTCCTTCACCTGATCACCCTCGCCCACCAACACCTGCTTAACGATGCCCCCCGTAAGGTGCTGCACCGCCTTGCGCTTGGTATCGATCGACACTACCCCCGCGCCGGGTACGCCCTCATCCAACGGCGCAAACGCCGCCCAGGCCACAAAGCCAAGCAGGCCCAACACCAGCGCCCACCGACCGATGCGCGCCGCGCGCCCCGTCGCCGTTGCCGGGGCCGCCGTGACAAAGTCAATATCCTCAGCTGCTGCGGCACCCGCAAGCGGCGAGGCCGACCCTCGTTTGGACGCATCTTCTTGAGCCATGGCAATCACTACCTTGAAATATGAAAAAAGAAAAATCAGGCCGGCAAGATACCCGTCGGCGGTAACGGTGGCATCGGCGAAATCGGCGGCAACGGTGGAACAGGTGAGGCCAGCGGAGCCGTGGCCGGACGCACACTCCGCAACATTGTCAGCACATCATCTCGCGGCCCGTCGGCCTGCACCTGACCGTCACGCAGCACCAGGATTCGGTCAGCCACAGCCAGCGCGCCCGGGCGATGCGTGATCAAAAACACGGTTGAACCAGCCGCCTTCAATTGCGCCACAGCCTTGTACAGTGCCGCCTCGCCCGCGTCGTCGAGGTTGGCATTGGGCTCGTCCAGCACCAGCAGCACCGGGTCACCATACACCGCCCGCGCCAGTGCTATGCGCTGGCGCTGCCCCCCGGAAAGCAGGTTTCCGGCCTCGCCCATCGGCGTATCGTAACCCTTGGGGAAGCGCAAAATCATCTCGTGCAGGCCCGTTCTTTGTGCTGCGGCGATCACCTGCGCTGAGTCAACCTTGCCAAAGCGCGCGATGTTCTCCGCAATCGTGCCGTCGAATAGCTCCACATCCTGCGGCAGGTAGCCCAAACGCGGCCCCAGCTCCGAGCGATCCCACTGCGACAGCGGCACCCCATCCAGCAGCACGTCACCCGAGACCTGGGGCCAGATGCCCATCAACACCCGTGCCAGGGTTGACTTGCCGGAGCCAGATGGCCCCATGATCGCCACCACCGCTCCGGCTGGCACCACCAGGTTGACCCCTTTGAGAATAGGCGCCTCGCGCCCGGCAGCACCTGCGCTCACCTCGCGCATCACCACCTGGCCCACGGGCATGGCTTGACCCGCTTCGGCCACCGGCAATGGGTAATCAGACAGCAGCTTGGTCAGTCGGTCAAACGCTGCCCGCACACTGTCGAGCTGACGCCAGCTGCTCACCAACAGGTCAATCGGTGCGAGTGCCCGCGACATCAGCACATTGGCCGCAATCATGGCGCCCGGCGACAACTGCCCGTCAATCACCAGCAAGGCCCCTGCGCCCAGCGCCAATGACTGCTGGCTGTAACGTACGAACTTGCTCCATGCCGTGATGCGGTGCGTGAGTTGCTGCGCCAATGCACTTTGCGCCATGTGGTCCCTGTGCCGCTCAGACCAGCGCAGCTGCAGATCGCCCACCATACCCATAGCCTCCAGCACCTCGGCGTTACGAAGCTTCCCTTGCAAAAAACCGCCTGCCACGCTGGCCGCCTTGGCCGCAGCCTCACCCGGGCGCACCGTGCGACGGTGCCCGAACCAAGCCAACGCCACCTGCACCAAGGCAAACACCAAACCCAACGCACCCAGCCATGGGTGCAGAAAATACAGCACCATGATGTAAATCGGGGTCCAGGGTGCGTCAAAAAACGCAAAAATGCCGTTGCCGGTCAGGAATTGACGGACCAGAATCAAATCACTGAACGACCGCGCTGCATCGGTGCCGGCCTGGTTCAGGTGCGCTGCAAAACTGGCCTTGAACACCTGCGTGCTCAGGCGGTCGTCCAGCCGCACCCCGGTGCGTACCAGCAGGCGAGAGCGCAGCCACTCGGCCACGGCCATCAGCCCAAACAAGGCCAGGGTCAACAAAGACATGGCCAGCAGCGTCAGCTCACTCTGGCTCGTCAACACCCGGTCATAAACCTGCAGCATGTAAAGGGTGGGCGTCAGCATCAGCAGATTGACCAGCAGGCTGAAGGCGCCCACCAGCGCAAATTCGCGTCGAAACGCCCAGACGCTGCGTGTCAGCACGCTACGCTCAAAAATAGATTTTGTTGCCATAGGACCCCGCATCAACCCGATCAACCCGGCACTGGCGCCGCAGCAGAGCCAGGGCCAGGGCCTGTGCCCGCGCGCGCCTTGGCGACAGCCTCCGCCAGCGCCTTCATCACCTCATCGCGAGGGCCAACCATCTGGGTTTGGCCATCGCGCAGCATCAGCACCTTGTCAGCCACGGCCAACACACTGGTGCGGTGCGTCATCACCACAAAGGTCGTGCCGCCCGCCTTCATCTGGCCAATCGCACTGGCCAGTGCTGCATCGCCCTGCTCGTCCAGGCTTGAATTGGGCTCGTCCAGCACCACCAGCGCGGGCCGGCCATACAGCGCCCGAGCCAAGCCCAGCCGCTGCCGCTGCCCGCCCGACAACACCGCACCCTCCCGGCCCACCGGGCTGGCATAGCCCTGCGGCATGGCCTCAATCAGCTCGTGCAAGCCCACTGCCCTTGCAGCCGCCTCAAGCTGCGCCTGATCCACCTTGCCAAAACGCGCAATATTATCGGCCACGCTGCCGTCCAACAGCTCGACCCCCTGGGGCAAATAGCCCACATGCGGGCCCAGTTCTGACTTGTCCCAGGTATAAACATCGGCGCCATTCAGGCGGACCTTGCCGCTCATCGCCGGCCACACCCCCACCAGCAGGCGGGCCAGCGTGGTCTTGCCGGCAGCAGACGGGCCCACCACCGCCAGCACCTCACCCGGCGCCAATGCAAAGCTGACACCTTTCAAGATGCTCACCGCGCTACCTGGTGCCCCTGCCACCAAGGCATCCACTTGCAAAGCACCCTTGGGGGCAGGCAAGGCCATGCTGGGCTGACGCGGCGGCACCGCCGTGAGTACCGCGTTCAACCGGTCGTAGGCGTCACGCGCAGTCACCACCAGCTGCCACTGCATCACGATCTGCACCAGCGGCGCCAAGACCCGTCCGCCCAGAATGGAGCCAACAATCATGTACCCACCACCACCAGCCAACTGGTTGTGCAGCAGCAGCCACGCCCCAAGGCCCAACAACAAAGAGCTGACTGTGGTCTGCAAAAATTTGGACGCCGCCTGGTAAATACCGGCCTGTAACGAGGCCTTGGCCTGTTGGCTCAAAAACTCCCGCTGTCGGTTCAACCAGCGGTGGTGAATGTCTGTCAGCATCCCCATGGCCTCAATCACCTGGGCATTGCGCAGGCTGCTGTCGGCGTACTGCTGCGCTGCCGACGCGCTGCGGTTGGCTGCCAGCAAGGGGGGCTGGGTGCTGCGCTCATTGCGCCACCCCACGAACACCTGCAGTACTGCAGCCACCAAAGACGTCCAGCCAAGCACCGGGCTGATGGCAAACAACAACACCAAGATCAACAGAGACACCGGCGCCTCCATCAGAGCCAGCAACACCGGTGCGTACAAAAAATCACGCAGGGTACGCAAATCAAGCATCGCCTGCGGGCTGCCGCCCGGCTGGCGCTTCAGGCTGGCCTCAAAAATGGCCGTAAACACCCGGGCGCTCATGCGCTCGTCAAAAACACGGGACGCCTCACGCATGACCTCGGCACGGACCCATTCCAGCACCTCCATCAACGCATAGGCGGCCAACACCAGCACGGTCAACATGGCCAGTGTCATGTGGCTGCGGCTGTTCACCACCCGGTCATAAACCTCTAGCATGTAGGCTGAAGGCACCAGCATCAGCAGGCTCGACACCAGGCCAAACCACAGTGCGCGGCGAAAGTAGGGGTTCAATGCCGCAAGCGCTTCGCGCAACTCCGACGCGGGTTGGTTCGGGTTCATAGGGCCTCCTCGACCATCACATACTCCGGCACATCCGCTGTCAGCGCCTCGGCCGCTTCGGCGCCGCCCTCATCCTGGCCATCACTGAAGGCAAAGACCAGTTCAAACTGTGCGTCAGTGCGCTGCTGCAACACAATCTCGCGCAGCTTTTTTTCATTAAAGGTGATTTCATCGGCCGGTTGCAAGGCCAGCGCGAAGCGCATGCGGCCATCCAGCGTGAACATCGACAGTTGCCCGTCTTTAACGCTCAGGGTGTGGCGGTCAAAGTACACCGGGCAGCTGTCGGCAAAACGCAGCAAGGGCAGCGGCTTGCTGCCGAGCCGCGCCACATTAAACGGGCTTTGCGGGTGCTGGTACACCATGCGGCTGGTACGCGACACCGAATAAATGGCATTGCACACCATCTGCGAGCCCAAAGCCGGAAAGCGCTCCCGCAGGCCGCGGTAGTGAAGGTGGTGCAGCGCCACCCGGTTCCACACCCGCGACTGTTGCACCATGGGTGCCAGCGCATTGCACACGGCGGCAAACGCGGCTTGCAAGGCCTTCAGCCGGGCCCACTGCTCTGGCGTGGTGTCAAGCCCAATGCGTAAAGACAAATTCATATAGGAAAAATTCTAGCAGATTCCTATATGAATATTCAACACAAGCCGCTCACCGGCCCTCCCCCAACCAGGGGGGCAAGCTTGCTGTGCCAAGCCAGCCGGCCTCACGCACCTTGGTCGCCAGCATCTCCAAGACCGTATGGGCCTCACGCCGGGTCAGCATCAGCACCATTTTGGCGCCCAGCGCCACCAGGGTTAGCTTGCAGTCGGTGCTGGTCACGGCCAAGGTCAGTTGGGCCACCAGCACCGGCAACTGCCCTGCTGTGGGCCCGGCAGGGCTGCGCCGAGGGGCATCAAACTCCAGCGACAAACCGTGCTCCTGTGACAGGTCACGCGGGGCCGGCACGGGTGGCGTGGCCAGCGCAGTGCGCCAGGGCGACTGCGGCAGCTGTGGCAGGGGCACTTGGTCGAGCTTGGCAAGCCACCCCTCCACCAGGCGCAGGGTCAGGCTGCGTGTGAGCCACCAGTCGGCACGCTGTTGCGGTGTACGCACCGTCAAATGCAGGCGGTCTTCGGCCTGCACATAATTCAGGTCAATATCCAATCCGATTGCTCCAGGCGCCACTGCTGGCACTACACCAGGCCCAGTACCAGGGCCAGGCCGTGCAGGCCATCCATCTCGGCCACCCCCACCACTGTGATCACGGTGTCATGCTCAGCCGCCGCCACCAGCACCGGGTGCACCAAGCTGGCCCCAGCCTCCAACCCAAGCCAAACCATGTCGTCGCCGTCGGCGGCCATCACGTAAACGGCTGGCATGGCGGCATCGGTCACGATCGCCATGCCACTTGCAGCGCCGGTAATCGTGTCGTCCCCGGTCATGGCAGCAAGCCCTGTACCCATGCCATCTGCTGGGGCAGACACACCGTCTTGAGGTCATAGTGAGCCTGGGCAAAGGCACGGGCATTGCGGCCCAGGCGTTGTCGTTCAGGCGCTGCCTGCAGCAAGCCACACACCTCGTCGGTCAGGGCTGCCACGTCAAAGAAATTCACCAGCCGGCCCGTCTCGTTATGGTGGATGGCCTCATGCAGTGGCTGGGTATCGCTTGCCACAATGGCACAGCCCGCACTCATGGCCTCAAGCAGGCTCCAGCTCAGCACAAAAGGGTACGTCAAGTAGACATGCACCGTAGACAACTGCAACAGCGCAACAAAGTGCGGGTAGTCGATATGCCCCAAGAAATGCACCCGGCCCCAGTCGGCGTCACTGATCTGGCCCCGCACTTCGTCAATAAAAATGTCTTTCCAGTTGCGCTGGCCGTATTTGGCCGGGTCGGGCCGCGCCCCGTAGCTCACAGCGTCGCCGCCCACAATCAAAATGCGCGCATTGGGCCTGCGCCTGAGCAACTCGGGCAAGGCCCGCATGAACACGTGGTAGCCACGGTAGGGCTCCAGGTTTCGGTTGACAAAGGTCACCACCTCGTCAGAACGGCTCAGGGCCACACTCGCGCCATTTGGCCCTCTCACTGTCAGGCCAACTTGGGCATTTGGCGCTACGGCTTGGGTGTCAATGCCGTCATGGATCACGCTGATGCGGCCCTTGAACGGCTCTGGGAACGTGCTGGCCTGCCACCGGGTTGGCGACAAACCGGCACTGGCAAACTCAAAATGCAACAGGTTGTTGAGGTTTTTGAGCCTGAGCCGGCAGGCATCGCCTTCAGGGTCAGCCACCGGAAACTCGGGGTCAAAACCCACATCCGACCCTTGCGGGTTGTAGTAATACTCACAGTAAATGCCCAGCCTGGCCTGTGGCCACACCTCATGCAAAAACAGGCTCTCGCCCCAACCATGGTGGGCCACGATCACATCTGGCGCAAAGCCGCCATCGCGCATCGTCAGGGCCGCCCTGAAGCAGGCCTCGGCCCGTATGGCCTTGGTCTCAAAATCGATCACCCACGGGTGCACCCCGGCCGTGCTGCTGCGGGTGGCCGTGTAGGGCACCATGGTCACCCCCTCCCACTCGGGCGCTGCGGCCTCGCCCGCCCTGGCTTTTTGCATTGTCATGGCCACCACCTGGTGACCCTGCGCCACCAGCGCCGGCGCCAAAAACTTAAACTGCCCCGGAAAGTTTTGATGAATAAATAAAATCTTCATGCCACGAGTCGACCCAAAATTTGCTTGCCATCACGCCACAACGTATACCGAACCGACGGGTGCAGACCAAGCCGGCCAGCCGCAACACGATCCTCCAGGTCTGCCAGCGTAGCCGCGAGGTCTGTCCAATCCAGGCTCTGCCCAGGCAGCGGGTACTGCCACCAGGCCAGCGCCTCAATGCGCCGTTTAGTCGGCTCTGCAAACCGGGGGCGTATCAGCTTGGCCGGCACGCCACCCACCACCTCAAAGGCGGCCACATCCCGCGTTACCACACTGCCGGCGCCAATCACCACGCCATTGCCAATGCGCACCCCGGCCTTGATTTTGGCACCGCTGCCAATCCAGACGTCATGCCCAATGTGGGTCGGTGGTAAATTGACATGCGACACCTCCGGTGCCGCGTCATGGGGCGGACCAAACAGCGTCTGATACGGAAAGGGTGAGGTGGTGAGCCGGTCGGTGGGGTGGGACGACAAAATCATCACCCCATCACCCACCGAGCAATACCGCCCAATCTGCACCTGGTGCAAGATGCAACCCGGCGCCAGGTAAGAAAAGGCCCCCACCTCACAGTGGTTCAGCACACAGTTTGGATAAACCCGCACCGGCGACTCCATCACCACCCGCCCTAACAGCCTGGTACCCGCGTCAATATCAATCAGTGTCATGGCCTGCCGCTTAAGTTTGGTGCAAGAGCCCTGGCCCAGCCAGATCCCAAACAAATAACCCCCGCCTCCTTGTGAGAGACGGGGGTTAAATGAAACACGTTGGTCTGTGCCCTCACGGACGTGAGGGCTAGCGTCAATTGTGACTTAGATGACGGTTACAACAGCGTCACCACCCGTCAAAGTAAGGCCTGTCACCACACCGGTGATCTTGATAATCGTATCGCTCGCCGTAATAGCCTGATCACCATCTTGGTCAGCAACGATGTATTGATCCGTATTATCGAATCGAATAACCATTGCCTCACGGTTAGCAGCGTTATCGTCATTGACAACGAAGAGTGCATTCAACGCAAATATCAGGCTACTGCCAAATCCATCTACTGCTGGATCGTCTGCACCAACACCAACAACAGTAGCTGCCTGGACCACAACAAGAGCTCCTCCGAAATCAAACGTATCACCGGTAGTCAAAGCCACAGTATCGAATCCGGTAGCAGCTACGGCCGTATTGTTAACAGCCGAGTCAGATGCTACAGCGTAGACATAGGCATCTGCACCCGCACCACCGTCGATGCTGTCTGCACCCGCACCACCTGTGAGGGTGTCGGCCAGCGTGCCGCCCACCATCGTGTCCGCGTTGCTAGTGCCTGTGGCGTGGATGGTCCTCGTCGAGAGTGCACCAGCCAGGTTCAGGCTGGTCGCACCGGCAACCGTGGTGATCGTGATCCCCGTAGCAAATGCTGCGTCGGTCTCCGCTCCCAGCGTCACGGCCTGTGTGTTCGTGCCGTTGAGCGCCAGGGTCTCCACACCAGTGACGTTTGTGAAGTCAGTACTGACCAAAGCCAGTGCAGCTGCTGCGGTATCCATACGGATGGTGTCGCTGTCTGCGCCACCAATCACCGTGGCATCGCCAGACAGTTCAACCTCACTAGCGAACACCAGCGTGTCATTGCCAGCACCACCGTCGATGCTGTCTGCACTCGCACCACCTGTGAGGATGTCGGCCACCGTGCCGCCCACCATCGTGTCAGCGGCGTTGGTGCCCGTGGCGGTGATGCTGACCGTTGAGAGCGCACCAGCCAGGTTCAGACTGGCCGCACCGGCAACCGTGGTGATCGTGATCCCCGTAGCAAATGCTAAGTTGGTCGCCGCACCCAGCGTCACGGCCTGTGCGCCCGTGCCGTTGAGCGCCAGGGTCTCCACACCAGTGACCTTTGTGAAGTCTGTACTGACCAAAGCCAGTGCAGCTGCTGCGGTATCCATACGGATGGTGTCGCTGTCTGC
>CAJAXU010000030.1 GCA_903948045.1 uncultured beta proteobacterium
CCGGGTGGGATAACGTTTCCATCACTGTGCTCCTGTGTGAACGAGGCCAATTGCCTCAATTCACTACATCGACACGCGCTCAATCAGTTGAATACCAACACATCTGGATCAGAGACTACCGCGAAGCGGTTTCGTCCACTGGCCCGTTGCGGACATTGCATCCCTAAATCAGCATCCTGCAAAGCCGACATTGAATTCATCGAGTTCCCCCTGATGGCCATGTCAAATTCCCCCACCCGTGGCCACCCCAAATTCCCCCAGGCAGGACGCCCGGATTATGACGACTCGGGCGTGATAGCGATGCGAGCGGCGGCCTCCTTGAGTCGGTAGCTCTTGCCCTCGAACTCCAGCATCGCGCAGCGGTGCATGAGTCGGTCCAGAATGGTGCTGGCCATGGTGACGTCGCTGAGGTACTTGCCCCAGTCCTGCACCACCCGGTTTGATGTCACGATGACGGGTCTGCGCAGTTTGTAGCGCTGGTGCACGATGGCCTGCAGGACCTCGGCGGCGTGCTCGCTCATACGCCTGGCCAGGAACAGGTCATCGAGGACTAGCAAGTCCGGGGCGACCCAGCCCTTGAGCAACTCGGTGCGCTCGGAGGTGCTTGCCAAGGCGTAGTGGGCGAACTCGGTGTCGGCCTCCAGGTAACGTACGTCGTAGCCCTGCAGCGTAGCTTGGTAGGCCACGGCCTTGGCCACGTGGCTCTTGCCGGTGCCGGGCTTGCCGATGATTAGCGCGTTGGCGCCCTCGCCGATGAACTTCAGGGTGTGCAACTCGAAGCAGGCGCTGCGCGGCAGCTTCGGATTGAAGCGCCAATCGAAATCCGCCAACGAGGGCCGCTCATCCAGACCCGAGCGCTTGAAGCGGCGCTCGGTCAGGCGTGAGCGACGCCGGTCGAGTTCGTCTTGGAGCATGGCGGCGAAGGTCTCCAGGAACGGCTCCTGGGCGGCCTGGGCCTGCATGACGCGGGTGGACAGGGTCTCGGCAATGCCCGACAGGCGCAACTCGCGCAGGACGCGCTCAATTTCGATCATGTTCATGCCTGGCCTCCTTGCTCGGTGGTATTGGTGTCGGCGGTGGCGGTGGCAGCGTGGGCAAACAGATCAGCGTACTCATCGGCATTGCGGATCAACGCATGCTGCTGCGTCAGGGCCTTGGCACCAGCGACAGGCGCACTGCTGGGCGCAGCCTCGATGGCCGCCATTGCCTGGGCAAAGAGGGCTTCTGTGAGGGCGAGCACGCGCTTGTAGCTGTAAATGCCTTGCTCGTGCGCCTGCGCGCAGGCCGCATCTACGCAGCTCGCCGGGTAACGCCTAGCCAGGCTGACGATGCCCCAAAGCTTGCGCTGGCCCACCCGACCCTCGATGGCAAACAGCAGCTCACACAGCCGGCTGGCGTGTGCACCGATCTCGCTGGCCTGGCGCAGGATCAGGCGTGTCTCGCGCGACGGGTTGAACACCCGCTCATCCTGGGGCAGCACGACCGTGCCGGGGCGCTCGGCCCGGGGGTGGGTGCGCAGCAAGGCAGCGGTGTTGATGTCACGGATCTCGATGCGCTGGGCGTAGATGCGAACCAGCACCTTGGTGCCGATGACCGCCGGGCGCGCGGCGTAGCTGCTGTGATCCACCCGCACACAGTTGTCGTCGCACACGGAGCGCACCGCTTCGTTGAAATACTGCATGCCCAACAGCGGCAGCGCCTTGAGGTGGGCGCGCTCCTCCTCGAA
>CAJAXU010000031.1 GCA_903948045.1 uncultured beta proteobacterium
CTGGCGGATGATGCTCATGGGGGGTGCGCTGCCTCGGGTGTTCAGGGGGGATTGGTGGACAATGGCGTGGACCAAGTTTAACCAAGCCACCCCACACGCAACTGACTGACCTGCCAGGCCACCATGCTCAAATCCGTTGCCCGCACCGCCAATCAGTTCGTCAATGCGCAGTCGCTCGGCGGTGTGTTGCTGGCGCTGGCCGCCGTGGTGGCGCTGCTGGTCAGCAACTCACCCTGGGCCGAGGTTTACCAGCGTTTTCTGCAGATTCCGGGCGAAGTCCGTATCGGTGCGCATGGGCTGGTGTTGGCGAAGCCGCTGCTGGTCTGGGTCAACGACCTCTGGATGGCGGTGTTCTTTTTCTTGGTGGGGCTGGAGATCAAGCGCGAGTTGCTCGAAGGCGAGTTGGCCTCCAAGGCGCAGGCGCTGCTGCCGGCCGGCGCGGCACTGGGTGGTATGGTGCTGCCGGCTGCCATTTACGCCGCCGTGAACTGGGGCGACCCGGTGGCGCTGCGGGGCTGGGGCATCCCCATGGCCACCGACATTGCGTTTGCGCTGGGCATCCTGGTGCTGCTGGGCAGCCGAGTGCCGACCTCGCTCAAGGTGTTTCTGACGGCGGTGGCCATCATTGACGACCTGGGCGCCATTTTGGTGATCGCTTTTTTCTACACCGCTGACCTGTCGCCGACGATGCTGGTGGCCGCCGGAGTGGGCGGCCTGGTACTGCTGGCGCTCAACCGCCTGCGGGTGATGGCGGTCGGCCCCTACGTGATTGTGGGCCTGGTGGTGTGGGTCTGCGTGCTCAAGTCTGGCATCCATGCCACCCTGGCCGGGGTGGTCACTGCCTTGGCTATCCCGATATCCGATGGCCGTGGTGGCTCGCCACTGGGCCGGGCCGAGCACGCGCTGCACCCCTGGGTGGCTTACCTGGTGCTGCCGGTGTTTGCCTTCGCCAATGCCGGTGTGGCGCTGGACGGTGTGACGCTGGGCACTTTGCTGCAGTCTGTGCCACTGGGCATTGCCCTGGGGCTGGTGGTGGGCAAGGCCGCTGGCGTGTTTGGCGCGTCATGGCTGCTGATCCGGTGGGGCGGGGCCCGCTTACCGGCGGGCAGCAGTTGGGGGCAGTTTTGGGGTGTTTGCGTGCTGTGCGGTGTCGGTTTCACCATGAGCCTGTTCATCGGCTCCCTGGCGTTTGAGGGTACGGACGCGATGTACGAGGCCCAGGTCAAACTCGGCGTGCTGCTGGGCTCGCTGGTCAGCGGCGTCGTGGGGGTGATGGTCTTGATGAGCAGCCAGCAGGTTGAGCCGTCTCAGCCATGACATCAGGGTGCTTGCTAAGGCGGGAGCTGATTGACTGTCAATGCCGGGTCATCTGTCATTCCCGCCGGGTTGTGTCAGCCGGCGCCGATCTTGCGAACAGGACGCTGTTGTGCGATAAACTGGTATGGTGAGACGGTGGCTCGTACTGTTGGGATGGCTTGGGTTGCTGCTGCTCGGCTCGGGCGGAGCGCACGCGGCTATTCAGAAGCAACAGACCGTCTTGTTCCCGGTTCAGGGTGCTGGAACCACCACGTCGGCGTCCTTCGCCACCACCCCGAGCCGGGGCAATGTGGTGGTGGTGTCCGTCTGGGCCTGGGCTGGTAACCAGTTGCCGGGCCCCGACATTATTTCTGTCTCAGACACCTGCGGTAATGTGTATTCGACACTGCCGCAGGTCGCCCTAGGCCCTGTCCCCGGTGCCAATGGCTATCAAGACGGTGCACTGTTGTCCGCAGTGATCACCAACGCCTGCTCGCCTTTTATCATGACCGCCCGAACTGCGCGCACCGGAATTGGATCAGCTTGGAACGGCTTATCTCAGGTCGAGGCAACGGCTGTTGAATATTCAGGCTTGGCGGGTCTGGACCAGCAGAGAACGGTCACTGGCACCACCCCCACGGCCACCATTTCGCTGGGTGGGCCAACGACCAGTCCCAACCAACTGGTGTCGGCCTTGGTGTCGATTCTGTGGCCCGCCGTCAATTTTGGGAGTTTCACAACCACGGGCACCGGTACCTGGACTCAACTTGGTTTTTTCCCGAACAACAACGGTTTCCCTGCCGGGCAGTCTTCAGACCAAGTGATCGCAACACAGGGGACTACCCCAACGATCACCTGGACGGCAACTTCCAACAGCATGTCTGCCTGGGCGGCGGCGATTGTGGCCTTCAGGCCTGATTCAGGTTGTATATCCGCCAGCCCGGGGGGCTCGTGGAACACGCCGGCCACCTGGATCAGCTGCGACGGCGGCATTCCGGCGGCAGGCAGTTCGGCCACCATTGCGGCGGGTGCGCCTGTCACCATCGATGCACCTGTGGTGAACGCGATCGGCAGAATCATCGTGCAAGCCGGTTCCACGCTCAACGCCACCGCTGCAGGCACCATCACCCTGGGCGGCAGCGCCGGCAGTGCAGGCATCATCAACGACGGCACATTGGACCTGTCGGCCGCCAACGTGACGCTGGGAAACAGCCTCAGCCTGGGCGGTGGGGGCAGCTTCACCTTGGGCAACATGAGTCTAGGCACCCACGCCCTGTCGGCGGTGGGGGTCACGTCTGCCGTGACCGTCAAGGGCAATCTCACCGGCACCGGTAGCTTTAGCCCTGGGGCTAGTCCGTGGACTTTCTCTGGTTCTGCTGCTCAAACCATACCCGGCACCGGCGGCGTCACCTTCGGCTCATTGACCATCAACAATGCCAGTGGTGTCACGACAACGGGTAACGTCACGGTGAGTACGGCGCTAACCCTGTCGAGTGGTCGTCTGATCACGGGGGGCAACACCCTGTTCTACTCGCCCAGTTGCAAAACTTCACCCATCAGCTTTGTCGCCGGCAGCAGCTATATCGATGGCAATCTGAGTCTAGCTTTTCCCAGCAGTAACAATAGTGTTGTATGCACTTTCCCGCTGGGCGACAGCGTCGGCTATGCCCCGATCACCACCGATTTCAACAAGGTGGATGTCAACCTTGGCACACTGGTCGGCACCTCTCGGGTTGACACCGGCAACACCCAACTGACCAGTGCAGGGTTTAATCCCGCCGCCAGCGTGGCACGGTACTGGCGGCTGACCAAAGGCACCTTGACCCTTGAGAATAAGCTCGACGTCACATTGCAATGGAACAACCCTGGTGACATGGGGTCGGCAGCGACCTTCAGCGCATTTGACGTGAAGTACTTGGAGAACGGTGCCGGCAGCTGGACGACGCAGGCGGTATCAGGGGGCAATATCACGGCAACAACCATTAAAGTCCGCAATCTGGATCAAGGAGACTTTGGTAATTTTGGTACCTTCGTCGTGGGCTCTGGCGTGATTGTGGTGTCGCCAGCCTCTGGCTTCAACGTGGTGGATGGCAATTACGCAGCGGCCAGCTACGACGCGTCCGCAACCCATAACATTTACACCAAATTGGCCGGCTGGAACGAAACCACCTTGGCCAGCGGTAACACCACCTTCACTTTGGACGTGATTGCCTTGAATTCCGGCGGCACAACCCTGCCTAATTACGTCTTGACTGGCGCAACCAAGCTGGTCACGCTCGACATTTTTGACGACAGTGCTAATTCGCCCTCATGCATGAGTTCAGTTGCCGCCTGCACGGCCTGCCCAGCTGCGTCCAAGGTTAATTCCAGTGCGATATCGGTCACATTTGCGCCAGCAGACGCTGGCTATAAAAACGATGTGAGTGTCACCCTCCCCAACACAAACGCGTATTCCAAACTGATTGCGCGTGTCACCGACACCACCAGTTCACCGACAGTGACTGCGTGTTCCACAGACGTCTTTACCGTGCGTCCCAGGTTACTGACCGTGACCGCCGCCAACGCCGCTGGAACGGCCATGGTCAGCTCATCGGCAGGTGCATCGGCGACCACAGTTCAGAAGGCTGGCAACCCCTTCACCATCAACGCTGCCAGCAACACCGCCAACTACACTGGCACTCCCGCCATCAACCTGGCAAACGTCAGCGACTTTCTGGGCTCGCCCACAGCGGTTGCGTCCCTGCTGACCGGCAGCTTTAACGCTGCGGCGCCTGCCACTGGCCAGGCCAGTGGCAGCTTCACTTATGGTGAAGTGGGCTACCTCAATCTCGGGGCCAATGCGGTAGTCGACAGCAGCTTTGCGGCTGGGTCGGGCGATATTGCCAGCGGTGACTGTGTCAATGGCAGTACGTCAAACAGCAAGAGCAGTGGTAAGTATGGCTGCAGTACAGGCAGCGCTGCCACCAGCTGGGGGCGCTTTATCCCGCATCGCTTCGGCGTGACGGGCGCGTCGTTGGTCAACCGGTCGGCCCTTGCCTCACCCACTTGTACGTCAACCTTCACCTACATGGGCGAGGAGTTCAAGACCACCTTCACGCTGGTCGCCCAAAATGCCAGCGGTGGCACCACCTACAACTACGCTTCAAGCTATGCGAAGCTTGACCTTAGCCTCCAGTCATCCTTTGGCTTCGCCCGGAGTGCCGGCGAGTTGCTGACGCAAGGGCCGACTGGCGCCCCCAGCGCGCCTGGCGTCTGGGGCACGCTCGGTACGACCAGCGGCGGCCAAGCCGTGGTGACGGCCTACCACCAGATCGCCCGATCAACCAGTGCTGCCGCTGCGCCCATGGTTGGCGCCAGTCTGACGGCGACGCCCGTGGACTTGGATCTAGTTACTGGCGTTCTGCCGTTGGGTACCAGTAACTTCTATTACGGCAAGCTGCAGCTGACCAGTTATGCCGGCGCGGCCGCTGCCCAACTGAAGCTGCCCTTGCAAGCTTTGTACTGGAGTGGCAGCAGTTGGATCAAGAACACCGCTGATTCGTGTACCCCGATCACCGCTGCATCGGTCGCGCTGTCGAACTACCGCGACAGCAAGGGTGCCGTCACCGGCGCCTGGACCACGACCGCGACCGGCGCCACACTGAATGCCGGACAGGGCTTCCTGACCTTGACCCCACCGAGCCCGGCCAATACGGGTTCGGTTAGTGTGGCCATCAACCTGGGTTCGGGAAGCACGGATGCGGCTTGCCTGACCAGCCGCCCAACGACCACTGGTGCCGGTTTGAGTTACCTGCGTGGCAAAAACGGCGCATGTCTGGCTTCAACGTCCTTGGCAGCGGACCCGTCTGGAGTGGCAACCTTTGGTGTCTATACGCCCGAATCGACCAAGACCATCCACATCCGGGAGGTCTACTGATGCCTGCTCTCCGGCAATTGGCAGCATGGGGTGGCCGGGGTCAGGCCGGGTTCACATTGGTCGAGCTGGTGTTGGTCTTGGTGCTGCTGGCTGTGCTGTCGGCGGTGGCCATACCTCGCTTGTCTGATGCCGACACTTTCAAAGCGCTGGCATTCGGCGAGCAGGTGCGTGCCACCATGCGCCTCGCCCAAAAGACAGCGGTCAGCCATCGCCGCCTGGTATGCGCGAGTTTCACCGCATCCAGTGTGACCTTGACCATTGCCACGGTATTCCCGGCCAATGCGTGCAACACCAACGTGCCGCCGCCCTCTGGTGGCACGGCCTATGCAAGCAGCGGCAGTGCCACGCTAGGCCCCCTGACGGACCTGTATTTTCAGCCCTCCGGCTTGGTCACCTCTGATGCCGCCGGCAGCACCACCGTGAACCCCGCCATTTTGACCATTTCCAACGCGAGGTCTGTCACCATTTATGGTGACACGGGTTATGTCGACTGAGCGCGGCTTCACCCTGGTTGAGCTCATTCTGGCCATCGTGATTTTGTCAGTTGGCGTAGCGGGTGTGCTGGTGGTTTTTTCAACAACCGTCAAGAGCAGTGCTGACCCGGTGATTCGCAAGAACATGCTCTCTATTGCCGACCAAATGATGGAGGAGATTGTGTTGAAGCCCTATGCGGCGTCGGCCAACACGGGTCTGGTGGTCGGTTGCGCGCGGGCGTACTTCAACGACATCAACGACTATGATGACTACAACGTTGGCAAGCCTAAGCCGACTGGCATTTGTGATGCTGCCGGCGAACCCCTCCCTGACTTGGCGGCCTATTCTGTGGAGGTTACTCTGGATCCCGATTCAGTCACCTTTGCGACGCAGGATGTGACGCTGGCCACAAAAATCACGGTCACCGTGACCAAAGGCACAGAATCGCTGAGCCTGGTCGGGTGGCGCACCAATTACGCCCTATGACAAGACAGCGCGGGTTTAGCCTGGTCGAGCTGGTGCTGGTGATGACCATTCTGGGCGTCATCGGGGCAATGGCCACCATATTCTTCAAACCCGCCATGGATGCGTTTTTTGCCACGACGCGACGCGCCGCTATTTTGGACATGGCCGATACCGCCCTGCGCAAAATTGGCCGTGATGTGCGGGTTGCCGTGCCCAATTCTTTGCGCATTCCAAGCTCGCAATGCTTTGAGCTGGTGCCAACCAGCACCGGTGGCCGCTACCGAATGGCGGTTGACACGGTCAATGCCGGCAGCGTGGCGCTTGACATCGATGCGCCAGTGACGACCTTTGACGTGTTGAGCCCCATGACCACCATGCCGGTGGCCAATGACTGGGTGGTGATCAATAACCAATATGTCAATGATGTGTATGCCGGCGTGAATGCCTCACAGATCATCCTGGGGGGGGTGACCACGCCGGCGTCAGCAGCGGGGCTGTCACGCCTTACCGTCAACGCTATCCAGTTCCCGACCGGCTATACCGGCGGGCGCTTCTCGGTGGTGCCGGGCAATGGCTTGAACCCCGCCCTGTTCTATGTCTGCTCTGGCGCCGATGGCAGTTTGGACAGTTCGGGCAATGGCAAGGGCACGCTTTACCGCTTGGCGCGGCCGTTTGTTGCGGCTTATCCGACCAGCTGTCCGGCGACTGCGGGTGCGGCGGTGGTGGCGTCCAATGTCACCAGCTGTAATTTCATCTACGACGCCAGTCAAGACGGTACGCAGCAAAGTGCCTTGTTATGGATGCAACTCAAGATCACCCAGGGCAACGAATCTGCCGATTTGGTGTATGGCGTTCATGTGGATAACGTGCCATGAGTCGCCGCCGGCTGGCATCAAGATGGCGTGCCCAGCGGGGTTTTGCCGCGGTGTTGTCCATTGTGGTGCTGGTCATCATGGCCTTGCTGGGGGCTGCCTTGGTCACGATCGGGACCACCGCGCAATACACCTCGGCGCAAGATGTGCTGTCGGCGCGGGCATTGGCCGCAGCCCGCACGGGCACTGACGTCGGTCTTTTCAAGGCTTTGAGTTCCACCACGCCAGCAGACCCCTGGAAAAGCTGTTCTAACCTGGCGCAGGCCCTGGACTTGAGGGCAAGCACCGGCTTTCGTGTGGAGGTAAGCTGCAACTCTTGGACTTACAACGAAGGTGAGAGTGCACCCGGGGTGCCCGTCGTCGTTCGCGTTTATCAGATCACTGCCACGGCCTGCAACTCCCCCACCGCTTGTCCCGATGCAACCATGGTGAGCACACCGGGCTATGTTGAGCGGACCCGTCAAATCAACGCCATCAACTAGCCGGTCAGGCCCAGATATCCACCTCTCACCGCCAGGGCGGTGGTTCAGGCAGCGCTCAGGCGTGAGAATTGGAAGCCGGACGCGACATCAGCCGGTCGGTGTAGGCAATGGCCATGGCGGATAGCAGAAAGGTGATGTGGATTGCTGTTTGGGCGATCAACACCTTTTCGTCGTAATTGGCGGCATTGATAAAGGTTTTCAGCAGGTGGATGGAGCTGATGCCAACAATGGCAGTCGCCAGTTTGACCTTCAGCACCGATGCGTTGACATGGCTCAACCATTCGGGCTGATCCGGGTGGCCCTCCAGGTCCATACGGCTGACAAAGGTTTCGTAACCGCCCACAATCACCATGATGAGGAGGTTGGAGATCATGACCACGTCAATCAGCGCCAGCACCACCAGCATGATGATGGTTTCATTGAGGCCCGTTGTGACCGCAGTTTCCTTGTAGCCGATGCTCGAGATCAGGGCCTGCAATGCAGTTTGGCTGCCAAAAGCCGCTTCCAGCAGGTGAACCAGTTCCACCCAGAAGTGGAATACGTAGACCCCTTGCGCGGCGATCAGGCCGATATAGAGCGGCAACTGCAGCCAGCGGCTGGCGAAGATGAAGCTGGGCAGCGGGCGCATGCGGCGGGGTTTGGTCGGAGTTGGGGCGGTCATGGGGCATCTTTCAAGGGGCTGGTTTGATTGTAGGGGCCTGCCCGCCCTTGGCATGTGACAACTGCCTCTTGGCGCTGTAAGCTTGACGCCAGTCAGTGGCTTGTAAGTGCGACCGTTGACAGTCACGCCAGTTTTGAATCATTAGAGGAGACAGTTCATGAGTGAATCCACATCTGCCATTCAGTCCATGCTGGTTGAAAACCGCGTGTTCCCACCCAGCGATGCGACAGTCAAGGCCGCCCGTATTTCCGGCATGAGCGGCTACAACGCCCTCTGCGCTGAGGCCGAGCAAGATTTTGAGGGTTTCTGGGCGCGGCTGGCGCGTGAGAACGTGAGCTGGAGCAAGCCTTTCACCCGCACCCTGGACGAGTCCGAAGCCCCTTTCTACAAGTGGTTTGAGGATGGTGAGCTCAATGCATCGGCCAACTGCCTTGACAAGCACATGGGTACGCCCAACGAGCACAAAACCGCCGTGATTTTTGAAGCCGATGACGGCACTGTGACCAAGACCACGTATCGGGAGCTGTTGGCGCGCGTCAGCCAGTTTGCCAATGCGCTCAAGGCCCACGGCGTGAACAAGGGTGACCGAGTGCTGGTGTACATGCCGATGACGCTTGAGGGTGTGATTGCGATGCAGGCTTGCGCCCGTATTGGCGCTACCCACAGTGTGGTGTTCGGTGGTTTCTCAGCCAAGGCCCTGCAGGAACGCATCATTGACGCCGGTGCGGTGGCGGTGATCACGTCCAATTACCAGATGCGCGGTGGTAAGGAACTGCCACTTAAAGCCATTGTGGATGAGGGCCTGGGCCTGGGCGGCTGCGAATCCATCAAAAACGTGTTTGTCTACGAAAGAACGGCCACGGCCTGCAACATGGTGGCCGGGCGGGATCAGACCTTCACCCAGGCGCTGGCCGGCCAGAGCACCGAGTGCGCACCGGTGCCGGTCGGTGCCGAGCACCCGCTTTTCATCTTGTACACCTCGGGTTCTACGGGCAAGCCCAAGGGCGTGCAGCATGCCACCGGCGGTTTTGTGATGTGGGCCAAACTGACCATGGACTGGACCTTCGACCTGCGCAGCGACGATGTGTTCTGGTGCACGGCCGACATTGGCTGGATCACTGGCCATGCCTATGTGGCCTATGGTCCGCTGGCTGCCGGCGCCACCCAGATCATCTTTGAAGGTGTGCCCACCTACCCCAACGCGGGACGCTTCTGGCAGATGATCGAACGCCACAAGTGCAGTATTTTCTACACCGCGCCCACCGCCATTCGCTCGCTGATCAAGGCGGCCGAGGCGGATGAGAAGGTGCACCCGGCCCGTTCAGACCTGAGTTCCCTGCGTATTCTGGGCTCGGTCGGTGAACCGATCAACCCTGAGGCCTGGATGTGGTGCTACAAGCATGTGGGCGGCGAGCGTTGCCCCATCGTCGACACCTTCTGGCAGACCGAAACTGGCGGCCACATGATCACGCCGCTGCCGGGCGCCACGCCACTGGTGCCGGGCAGTTGCACGCTGCCACTCCCCGGGATCATGGCTGCCATCGTCGACGAGGCCGGCAAGGATGTGCCTAACGGCTCTGGCGGCATGCTGGTGATCAAGCGCCCTTGGCCGTCTATGATTCGCACCATCTGGAACGACCCCGAGCGCTTCAAGAAGAGCTATTTCCCCGATGAAATGGGCGGCCGCCTGTACTTGGCCGGCGACGGCGCGGTGCGCAGTGCTGACCGCGGCTACTTCCGCATCACCGGCCGCATCGATGATGTGTTGAATGTGTCGGGCCACCGCATGGGCACGATGGAAATTGAGTCGGCGCTGGTGGCCAAGACCGACCTGGTGGCCGAGGCTGCCGTGGTCGGTCGGCCTGACGACCTGACGGGCGAGGCGATCTGTGCCTTTGTGGTGCTCAAGCGTCCCATGCCCACTGGTGATGAGGCCAAGCTGATTGCCAAGCAGTTGCGTGATTGGGTGGCCAAAGAGATTGGCCCGATTGCCAAGCCAAAGGACATCCGGTTTGGCGAGAACCTGCCCAAGACCCGCTCTGGCAAGATCATGCGCCGCCTGCTGCGCTCGCTTGCAAAGGGGGAGACCATCACGCAGGACACTTCAACGCTGGAAAATCCGGCGATTTTGAGTCAGCTCGGCCAAGCCTACTGACAGGCCTACTTACTTACCGGCCTGCCGCCCGCAGCGCGCGGGCGGTGCCGGCCTAAAGGCTCAGCACCCAGCCGGCCAGTTTTTTGGCGTCGGCGTCGTTGACCTGGGGGTTGGCTGGCATTGGGATGGCGCCCCAGGCGCCGGAGCCGCCCTTGGTGATTTTGGTAGCGAGTTTGTCCACCGCGTCTTTCTGGCCCGCGTACTTTTTGGCGACATCCTTGTAGGACGGCCCTACCAATTTTTTGTCGACGGCGTGACAGGCCATGCAGTTCTTGGCCGCTGCCAGGGCCTGGTCGGCCATGGCGGCGCCCGACATGAAGGCAAGGGTAACCAAAAGAAACAGTTCTTCGACGGTTACCTCGCCCGGCGCTGGCAGCAGCAGTCCTCGCTCGGCCGCATGCTCGACCCCATCGCCGACAAGGTTCTGGTGGCCGTGGTGCTGCTGGTGCTCTGTGCCGATGGCATTCTGCAGGGCGGCCACATCTGGGCGGCCATCATCATCCTGTCGCGCGAGGTTCTGGTCTCGGGGCTTCGCGAATATCTGGGCGAGCTCCAGGTCTCGGTGCCGGTCACCCGCATCGCCAAGTGGAAGACTGCCGTCCAGATGATCGCCATCGGCTTCCTCATCGCCGGCCCGGCGGGCGACACGGTGATCCCCCACACCACAACCGCCGGCATTGCCATGTTGTGGATTGCCGCGGCGCTCACCCTCTACACCGGCTATGACTACTTCCGTGCCGGCATCCGGCATGTCGTCGACTGATGAAGATCCTGTATTTCGCGCGCATCCGGCAGATCGCCGGCAAGAGCTCCGAGGACGTGGATGTGCCCGCCTCGGTCGCCACCGTTGCTGACCTCATCGATCACCTGAGTGCGCGTGACGCGTCGGTTGCCGCGGCCCTTGCCGAGCGCCGCACGCTGCGCGCCGCGGTGGACCAGAACCACGTGGCGCTTGACGCCTCGGTGAAGGGTGCACGCGAGGTCGCCTTCTTCCCGCCGGTCACGGGCGGCTGATGCGCCTCAACGTTTATCTCCAGAAGGCCGGTGTCGGTTCGCGCCGCGAGGCAGAGCGGCTGGTGGCTGATGGTCGCGTCAGCGTCAACGGCGCCATGGCGCTCCCCACCACGCCGGTGGAGCAGGGCGACACCGTTCTCGTCGATGGCAGGCCGGTCACGCCCGAGAC
>CAJAXU010000032.1 GCA_903948045.1 uncultured beta proteobacterium
CGCCTTCCCATCAACCGTCTTCCAGACCATCCCACCGCGGACTTGCAGTGCATTTTTTTTGCTGCGTTCGAACTCCAGAAAGGCTGACCGTGCATCGATGTACTGCCGAGCGGCATCAGGATCGAGCGTCAATTTTTCCAAGTTAATTTCCATTAATAAATTTTACTTGGAAAGCTTCACATCGGATCGCCATCTGCGGCCTTGATCGGGGGCGGGAATGACAGCAATGCCAGCTCAGTCGCTGGTCTCGTCGAGCAGCGGCTCGGATTCCAGGTGGCGCGCATCTGACCAGCCGACCAATGACAGGCCTTCGGGCGTCCAGAGCAGGCGGTTGATGGTGGCGTTGCCCAGTTGCCAGCTGCGCGGTGCTTGGAGGGCCTGACCGGTGGCCAGCCGGTACAGCGCATCGAGCACGCCACCGTGGGCCACCAGCACGATCTGCTGGCCGACATGGGCGCCGGCAAGTTCGTCCACCGTGCGGCGGATGCGCTCGCGCAGCTCGGTCAATGATTCACCGCCGGGCGGGGCCCAGTCGGGTTCGCGCTGACGCCAGCGCAGCGCATGCTGCGGCCAGTTGGCCTCGATGTCGGCGTGGGTCTGGCCCTCAAACTCGCCAAAGCCGCGCTCGCGCAGACCGGTGTGTGGCGTCAAGCCGGTGGCGCTGACCTGGGCAATCGCCTGCGCCGTGTCCCACGCCCGGGCCAGGTCACTGGCGTACACCGCTTGCAGCGGCTCGCCGCGCAGTGCCTGTGCCACCTGGGCGGCCTGCCAGCGGCCGCGGGCATTGAGCCCGATGTCGAGCTGGCCCTGGACGCGCGTGGCCACGTTCCAGGCGGTCTCGCCGTGCCGAACGGCAATGATGCGGGTGGCCTGCATGGGGGGCATGGCCTGGGGCTCAGGCACTGACGAGCTGCAGGCCAGGCAGTGTCGGCACGGCAAAGCTCTCGTCGTCAAAGCCCTTGTCGCCGTCAGCATCGGGCACGCCGGTGGTTTTGATGTCCTTGAAGTTGTGCCGGCTGTGGTCCATCAGGTGCGAGGGCACCACGTTGTGCAGCGCGGTGAACATGCTCTCGATGCGGCCCGGGTATTGCTTTTCCCAGTCGCGCAGCATGTTGCCAATTTGCTTGCGCTGCAGGTTCTCCTGGCTGCCGCACAGGGTACAGGGGATGATGGGAAACTGACGGTGCGCGGCCCAGCGCGTCAGGTCTTTCTCAGCCACGTTGGCCAGCGGCCGGATCACGATGTGGCCGCCATCGTCGCTGACCAGCTTGGGCGGCATACCCTTGAGCTTGCCGCCAAAGAACATGTTCAGGAAAAAAGTTTGCAGCATGTCGTCACGGTGGTGGCCCAGCGCGATCTTGGTCACCTTGAGCTCGTCGGCCACCCGGTACAGGATGCCGCGGCGCAGCCGGCTGCACAGGCTGCACATGGTCTTGCCCTCGGGGATCACCTTTTTGACAATGCTGTAAGTGTCCTGCGTCTCGATGTGAAACGGCACGCCGAGCTGCTTCAGGTAGGCCGGCAGGATGTGATCCGGAAAGCCAGGCTGCTTTTGGTCCAGGTTGACCGCAATCAGCTCAAAGTCGATTGGCGCCCGCGCCTTGAGCTTGAGCAGAATGTCCAGCATGCCGTAGCTGTCTTTTCCATATATCCAATAAAAAAGCTGTTGCATAGTGAGTGAGTGAGTACAGTTCACTAGCAGTTAGATGATTTATGACTGGTCCGGTCTTTACAAAAAAGAAAGATTTTGTAAATCAAGATGGTCAGCAACCTAAATTTGCTTCACTGAAGGTCTTTTTCGACACCGGAAGCTTTACAAAAAATTCCTCAACATTTGAGTGGGAAACAGTGGCACCGTCGAACTCCTTTGCAACTCGCTTTCCTGACTGGTCAACTTTGAGGCTTGCAAAGTCATACAACCCAACATCGGCCAATTGCGAAGGAATCACATTTTGAAGTCCATGGAAGATATTTTCTACACAGCCTGGATTAGTTTGGTCCCACTCAGCAATCATTGCTTTGATCTTCTTTCGCTGCAAATTAGGCTGCGAGCCACAGAGGTTGCACGGGATAATGGGAAACTCGCAATCATTGGCAATCTTTTCAATATCCTTCTCGCGACAGTATGCAAGTGGTCGGATGACAATATTTCTTTTGTCGTCACTCAGAAGTTTCGGTGGCATTGCTTTGAGTTTCGCCTGAAAGAACATGTTTAGAAACAGTGTCTCAACAATATCGTCCATGTGATGTCCAAGCGCAATCTTTGTTGCTCCGATTTCTTCCGCAAAACCATACAGTGTTCCTCTTCTCAACCTGGAGCACAGCGAGCAAGTTGTCTTCCCTTCAGGAATCATTTGCTTAACCACTGAATATGTATTCTTATCAATGATGAAGTGGTCAATTCCATTGCGAGTGAAATAGTCGGGCAATACGTGTTCTGGAAAACCAGGTTGCTTTTGATCAAGGTTCACAGCTACGACAGTGAAATTGATTGGTGCGATTCGTTGAAGATGCAGCAAGGTGTCAAGCATTACATAAGAATCCTTGCCCCCACTGACACAAGCCATTACTTTGTCCCCTTCTTCGATCATCGCGTAATCAACGATCGCCTTTCCGACGTTTCCGCGGAGTTTCTTCTTTCGTGCATCAGCAGCAGTGCTCATTTTGTCTTCTTTGTCGTTTCGTTGGGTGGTGTCTGCCACAAAGATGCAGCATCCGTTTCATTGATTAAGCTGAGCAGTCGCTCGAATTTATTATGGTAGCGCCGAACCCGCTCCCATTTGCCCACATATTTCTTAGGTGTCAATTTATCAATCTTTCTGACAAAGGCTATTACGACCAAAATAAGTGGCAATATTTACTGGTTACTTTATCCTTGCGCCCGTCTGGCAAGTGGCAGCAGAAGTCGACGCTGTTCCTATGGAGGCTATCAGTTGGCTAGTGTAATGAATGACGGCTTTCGCTGCGTAGATGTTGCCCTCCGGTCAATCACAAACACCGCTCATCGACCTGGTAGCTCCGCTGAGTTGTCAGCGAGCAAGTCGGTGATATCCACATTCAGTGCCTGAGCCAACTTCTCGATGTTGTCCAACGACACGTTCCTTTCGGATCTCTCCACCGAACCAACGTAGGTTCGGTGAAGGCCCCCTAGGTCAGCCAGCGCTTCCTGGGAC
>CAJAXU010000033.1 GCA_903948045.1 uncultured beta proteobacterium
CAAGGCGTGACCGAGGCCGCCCTGTTCACCAGCCCCTGGTGCCGCTGTCAGGAAACGGCCCGCCTGCTCGATCTGGGGCCAGCCGTCAGTGAAGCCTCGCTGGCCTCGTTTTTCAACAACCCGCAGCAGGCCGGCGCCTCGAGCACCGCCTTGCGGGCCTTCATGGCCGAAAAACTGCGCGCTAAAGCAGGTAAGGCCCTGATTCTGGTGACGCACCATGTGAACATCCTCGACCTCGTGGACGAAAACGTGGCATCGGGCGAGATGGAGCTGGCGCGCGTGGACCGGCAGGGCCGCGTGCTGAGTTACCAGCGCGTGCGGGCACCGAGCTAAGGCCGTTGGTTTACGGCCGAACCGCGATTTCGTTCCTGACGGCCTTGACGCCCTTGACCGCACGCGCAATGCTCTCGGCACTTTCGCGCTCGCTGGCACTCTTGGCGAAGCCGGACAACATCACCGTGCCATTGAGGGTTTCCACGCTGATCGACGAACCCGCCACGTTTTTGTCCTCAAAAAAGCGGGCCTTGACGCTGGTGGTGATGGCGGCGTCGTCAATGTAGGCCCCAACGGTCTCCTGCCCACGGGATACGGCGCAACCCGGTAAGTTCAGGAACATGCCAAGCAATATGGCGGTGGCGGCGAGGTGGCGGTGAATCATGGTCAATGTCCTTGGCGGAAGAGTCTGACAGGAATGCGCTGTCGCACCCGGACCAGCCTTGCAAGCGGCTGGGGCTCATCGACACAGTGTCATCTGACCACCCTGCTGACAAGCCAGGGCATGGTAGGCGCGGCATCCGGCTGGCAGCATGCGCCAGCGCAAAAGTGCGACACATAGCCCGGGAACGCCCTGGGTCGCTATCGGCTCGCGAGCCATTTGTCGGCCACAAATATGGCCGCGCACAGCGCCACGCCCAGTAGCCAGAGCAGCCAGGTGTCGGACACGCCGTAGGGGTAGAGCATCAGGGCCAAGCCGCCCCAGGTGAAGGACGGGCGGCTCAGTTTGCGCCCATAGCGAAAAGCGGCATAGCCCAACATCCCGAACAGGATGGCGCCGGCCAGATACGCCGCCGAGGGCAGCGCCAGCCCCAAGGAGGAGAGATTTTGAATTGGGTCCACGCCCAATACTAGTCGCAGCTGGTGTCAAACGCGCGGGGTAACTACGGCTGCCAAAGGCCACACTTGGCGCTAGCATGGGTCTTTTCCACAACAACGACGTTTCACCCATGAAATTTCAAATTACGCTCGCCGCCCTTGCCCTGTCCCTGCCGCTAGCCCTAACCCCAACGGTCGCCCAGGCCGCCACCAGCGTACTGTTTATCGGCAACAGCTTCACCTTCGGGTATGGCTCGGCCATGCGGTTTTACCGGGCCGACACCATCCGCGACCTGAACCTGGAAGGCCAAGGCGGCGTGCCGGCCCTGTTCAAGTCTTTCACCCAGCAGGTTGGGCTGGACTACGACGTGGCCATTGAAACCCGCGGCGGCACCGGCATTGACTGGCACCTGGCCAACCGGCTCAGCGTGATCAACCAGCAGCCCTGGGACATCGTGGTGGCGCACGGCTTCAGCACGCTCGACGCCCAAAAACCCGGCGATGCCACCAAGCTGGTGGAAACCGCCAAACAGCTGGCCACTGCCTTGCAGGGCCGCAACCCCAAGGCCGATCTGCGGCTGGAGGCCACCTTCCCCCGGGCCGACCTGACCTATGGCCCCAAGGGCGCTTGGTTTGGCAAGACCATTGGCGACATGGCCAACGACATCCGCGCCGGCTACGACCAGGCCGCCAAGACAAGCCCTGTAATCAAAGGGGTGATTCCGGTGGGCGAGGCCTGGGTGCGGGCCATGGACACCGGCGTGGCCGACAAGAACCCCCTGGACGGCGTGGACGCCGGCAAGCTCAACCTGTGGACCTTTGACAACTACCACGCCAGCACCGCCGGCTATTACCTTAAGGGGCTGGTGGTGTTTGGCGCCCTCACCCTGCAAGACCCGCGCTCACTGGGCGGCAACGAATGCTCAGGTTATGAACTGGGCCTGTCCGTGCCCGAGGTGAAAGCCCTGCAAAAGGTGGCTTTTGACCAACTGGCCGGCAGCCACCCGATCAATGGCGCGCCGCTGGAAAACTTGGCCACCGAGTCGCCGCAGCGCTGCCAGCGCGGGCGATAAGGCGTCTCCCGGCCCTGCCCCAGGCTCTTGTCGGAGCATCTGTCCCGAGGGCTGGCCCCCATTTATTCTTACAGCAATAGCCCGTCCACCACAGGGGTCGGGCTTGATGCTCACGGGCGAACTGCACAGCCAAATCGACGCCATCTGGAACTCGTTCTGAAACGGTGGTATTGCCTGTGCTGGCGCGCTGGGGCCAGCGAGCACCTGCCGCCCCAAGAGATATTGGCCAAGCTGGAGCTGCTAGAGGCCGAGATTGCCAGCGGCATGAAAGCGCTGGAAGCCCTGCTGAGCCAAGAGGCGCAGCCATCGACTAACTGTTGTTGACTTGCACCTGCAGATACCCACTATGCTAGCAGGCGGAGATAGCGGCGCTAGCCCCTGCGGCGCCTCTGGTTTTCGCTATTGATAGAGGAGCAAATTGTTGTTTGACGTCGGCCTCCGGCAGGGCCTTGTTGACGACGAATCACCCCTTACCGACATCAGCCAACCAGGCCCCGAAGCCGTGCTCAGCGCCAGCAAGGTAACGGCAATGGTGCAGGTGCAGGGGCAGGTGCTGGATGAGATACGGCGGAGGGCGGTGGGGTGAGGCGCTTTTGACAGCACAAACCGCATGAGGAAACCGCAAAAAATGGTAGGGCGTGAGTGACTTGAACACTCGACCAAAGGATTATGAGTCCTCTGCTCTAACCAACTGAGCTAACGCCCCAACCTGCCTGAGATTGTACGGGGCTACTTGTGGTGGCTCAGCGCGTTGCTGACCAGGCGGGAGGTGATGTCGACAATCTGGATCATGCGGTCGTAGGGCATGCGGGTGGGGCCGATCACGCCCAGGGTGCCGACCACCTGGCCGTCCACCTCGTAGGGCGCGCTCACCACCGACAGTTCTTCAAACGGCACCACCTGGCTCTCGCCGCCGATGTAGATGCGCACGCCCTCGGCGCGGCCGGCCACGTCCAGCAAACGCATGAGCTGGGTTTTTTGCTCAAACAGGTCAAAGGCGCGGCGCAGGTGGCCCATGTCGTGCGAAAAATCGGATACCGCCAGCAGGTTGCGCTCGCCCGAGATCACCAGCTCGTCGCCGGTCTCAGTGATGGCCTCGCTGCTAACGGCCACCGCCGCCTGCATCAGGCTGGCGATTTCAGAGCGCAGGCTTTCCACCTCGGTTTGCAGGCGCTCGCGCACCTGCTCCAGCGCCAAGCCCACGTAGTGGCTGTTGAGAAAATTGGCGGCCTCGACCAGCTGCGCCTGCGAGTAGTCCACCTCGGTAAAGATGACGCGGTTTTGCACATCGCCCTCGGGCGAGACAATGATGACCAGCAGCCGGCGCTCGGACAGGCGCAAAAACTCGATGTGGCGAAACACTGACGAGCGGCGCGGCGCGATCACCACGCCCACAAAGTGCGACAGGCTTGACAGCAGGTTGGCGGCGTTGGAGATCACCTTTTGCGGCTGGTCGGGCGCCAGGCTGTGCGCGCCAAACTGGCTGGGCTGCACGGTCAACATGGTGTCCACAAACAGGCGGTAGCCGCGCGCGGTCGGGATGCGCCCGGCCGAGGTGTGGGGGCTGACGATCAGGCCCAGTTCTTCCAGGTCGGACATCACGTTGCGGATGGTGGCCGGCGAAAGGTCCAAACCGGAGGCCTTGGAGAGCGTGCGCGAGCCCACGGGTTGCCCGTCGGCAATATAGCGCTCGACCAGCGCTTTCAATAACAACTTGGCCCGCTCATCCAGCATCAGCTCATTTTAGTGATGTAATTTGCGCATGAAGTCCTTATTCCGCCACGTGGCGCTGATTGGCAAGTACCAGGCGGTGGTCTCAGGCGCCTCGGGTGCCTCATCGCGCCAGGCGATGGAGGACATTGCCCATTTTCTGCACGCGCAGGGCTGCGAGGTAGTGTTTGAGCATGACACCGCGCTCAACATGGGCATCACCGGCTATCCCGTGCACGATGTGGCGGGCATTGGCGCCCACTGTGACCTGGCGCTGGTGGTGGGCGGCGACGGCACTATGCTGGGTATCGGCCGCAAACTGGCGCACCTGGGCGTGCCGCTGATCGGCATCAACCAGGGCCGACTCGGCTTCATCACCGACATTCCGTTTGGCAATTTTGCGGCCACGCTGGCGCCCATGCTGCGCGGCGAGTACGAAGAAGACCACCGCAGCCTGATGCAAGGCCGGGTGATGCGCGACGGCCACTGCGTGTTTGACGCGCTGGCCATGAACGATGTGGTGGTGAACCGCGGTGCCACCTCGGGCATGGTGGAGCTGCGGGTCGAGGTGGACGGCCATTTTGTGGCCAACCAGCGCGCCGATGGCCTGATCATCGCCACCTCCACCGGCTCCACCGCCTACGCGCTGTCGGCCGGCGGGCCGCTGCTGCACCCCTCGATCCCGGGCTGGGTGCTGGTGCCGATTGCGCCGCACACCCTGTCCAACCGGCCGATCGTGCTGGCCAACACCATGGAGATTGCGATTGAGCTGGTGTCGGGCAAGGACGCCAGCGCCAATTTCGACATGCAGTCGCTGGCCTCGCTGTTGCACGGCGACCGCATTGTGGTGACCCGCTCCAAGCACCATGCGCGCTTTTTGCACCCGCGCGGTTGGTCGTACTTTGACACCCTGCGGCAAAAACTGCACTGGAATGAAGGAGCGGTCTGACCGTGAGCCTCAAACGCCTGGCCCTGCGTGATTTTGTAATTGTGAGCGAGCTCGAGCTCGAGCTGGCCAGCGGCTTCAGCGTGCTGACCGGCGAAACCGGCGCCGGTAAGTCGATCCTCATCGACGCGCTGCAACTGGTGACCGGCGGTCGCGCCGATGTGGGCGCCATCCGGGAGGGCGCCAGCCGCACCGACGTCAGCGCCGAATTTGACACCAGCGCCGCCATTGACGCCTGGCTGGACCAGGCCGGTTTTGACGCCACCGGCAGCCTGTTGCTGCGCCGCACGGTAGATACCCAAGGCAAGAGCCGGGCCTGGATCAATGGCAGCGCCGCCACCGCCACCCAGCTGCGCGAGCTGGGCGAGCAACTGCTGGACATCCACGGCCAGCACGCCTGGCAAAGCCTGACCCGGCCCGACGCCGTGCGTGGCCTGCTGGACGCCTACGCTGGCCTGGACACGGCGGCGCTGGGTCGGCTCTGGCAGGCCTGGCGCCAGGCGCAGGCCGCGCTGGCGCAGGCGCAGGCGGCGCAGGCCACGTTGCAGACCGAGCGTGAGCGCCTGGCCTGGCAGATTGGCGAGCTGGACAAGCTGGCGCCCGGCGCCGACGAGTGGGAGGCGCTCAACACCGAACACGGCCGCCTGTCCAACGCGCAGGCCCTGCTGGACGCTGCCAACGGCGCAGTGCAAAGCCTGGACGAGGAAGAACACAGCGCGGTGCAAGGCCTGCACCACGCCTGCCAGTTGCTACAACAACAGGAGCACGTGGAGCCCGTATTCAAAGGGCTGGCAGAGGTTTTGGCATCCAGCCTGGCGCAGGTGGAAGACACCGTACGCGGCCTGCGCGCCTACCTGCGCCGCACCGAGCTGGACCCACAACGCCTGGCCGAGCTCGACGAGCGCCTGTCGCTCTGGATGTCGATGGCGCGGCGCTATCGGCATGACCCGGCAGAGCTGCCGGCCCTGCAAAGCAGCTGGCGTCAGGCGCTGCAGCAGCTTGACGCCGCCGCCGACCTGGCCGCGCTGGCGGCGGCCGAGCAGCGGGCGCAGCGGCAGTACCAGCAGGAGGCCCGACGCATCTCGCAGGCCCGCGCCAAGGCCGCACCGCAGCTGGCCCGGGCCATCACCCAGGCCATGCAGGGCCTGGGCATGCAGGGCGGCCAGTTTGAGGTGGCGCTTTCTGACGCCGCGCAGCCCATGCAGCACGGCCTGGAAGACGTGGGCTTTTTGGTGGCAGGGCACGCCGGCAGTACGCCGCGCCCGGTCAACAAGGTGGCCTCGGGCGGCGAACTGTCGCGCATGGCGCTGGCCATTGCCGTGACCACCAGCCAGCTGGGCACGGCGCAGACCCTGATTTTTGACGAGGTGGACGCCGGCGTAGGTGGCGCCGTGGCTGAGACCGTGGGCCGCCTGATGCAGCAGCTGGGGCTGGACCGCCAGGTGTTGGCGGTCACGCACCTGCCGCAGGTGGCGGCCTGTGCCGACCACCACCTGGTGGTGGCCAAGCAGTTGCAGGCCGGCGCCACACTCAGCTCGGTCAGCCCGGTGCAGGGCGAGCAGCGGGTGGGCGAGGTGGCGCGCATGCTGGGCGGCGAGCGCCTGTCCGACACCACGCTGGCCCATGCCCGCGAAATGCTGCAAGCCAGAGCATGAACACGCTGCAGACCCCCGCCGCCATGCAAATGGTGCTGATCACTGGCATGTCGGGCTCGGGCAAGTCGGTGGCGCTGCACGCGCTGGAAGACGCCGGCTACTACTGTGTGGACAACCTGCCGCCCGAGCTGCTGTTGCCCTTTGTCGAGCTGGAAAGAAGCCACCATGCCAACCGGCTGGCAATCGCGGTCGACGTGCGCAGCGCCACCTCGCTGCCGCTGCTACCCCAACAACTGACGGCCTTGCGCGCGCTGGGTGTGGTGGTGCAGCCGCTGTTTCTCGATGCCAACACCGACACCCTGGTGCGGCGCTACTCCGAGACCCGGCGCCGGCACCCGCTGTCGCAGGCCGGCTCTGCGCCGGCCACGCCCGACCAACGCCCGGCGCTGGTCGAAGCCATTGAGCTGGAGCGCCGGCTATTGGGCGAGCTGCGCGAACAGGCCCATGTGATCGACACCAGCATCATCCGGCCGGCTCATCTGCAGGCTTACATTAAATCGCTGATCACCACGCCAGGCGGACAGCTGACGCTGGTGTTTGAATCGTTCTCCTACAAACGCGGCATTCCGGCCGACGCCGACTTTGTGTTTGACGTGCGCATGCTGCCCAACCCGCACTATGAGCCAGCGCTGCGTCACCAAACTGGTCGCGACGCGGCGGTGGCCGCCTTTTTGCAAGAACAGCCCGAAGCCCTGCAGATGCTGGACCACATCCGGCAGTTTCTGGCGCACTGGCTGGTGGGCCTGGCGCGCGACCACCGCAGCTATGTGACGGTGGCTATTGGCTGCACCGGCGGACAGCACCGCTCGGTGTTTCTGGTGGAGCAGCTGGCTCGGGCCTTTGCCAGTGAGTGGGCCACGCTGACGCGCCACCGCGAGCTCGACAACGCCTGAAACCTTGGCACGGCCCGGTTCAGGCCGGCGCCAACCACTTGCGAATGGGCGCCGGCAGGCCCAGCACCGGCCACTGCGTCGCCGCCACCCAGCCACCGGCCAAACCCAGCGGCAGGGCTTGCGGCAGCTGCAGCTGCACCGGGTGCAAATACAGATCCTTGTGGGTGAGCACATGGCGCAGCACAGCACCTGGCTGCAGGCTGCTGCGCTGCGGCTCGGGCAGGGCTGCCGCTAGTTCATCCGGGCTGTCAAACAGTGGCAAACAGTACAGGCCGGCCCACACCCCGGGCGTGGGGCGCTGGCTGAGCCAGACTTGGCCGTCCTCGCTGCGGGCCCACAGCAGCCAGAGCGACTGCGCACTGCGCTTGAGTTTGCGGGTTTTGACCGGGTAGCGCTGCGGCTGGCCCTGCGCCCTGGCCACACACAGGTCGGCCAGCGGGCAGCGCGGGCACTGCGGCTGGCGTGCCATGCACAGGGTGGCGCCCAGGTCCATCACACCCTGGGTGTAGCGCGGCATGGCCTGGGCCAGGTCGTCCAGCGGCAGCAAGTCGGTGGCCAGCGCCCACAGTGCGCGTTCGTGGGCCGCGCTGGCGAGGTCGGCGCCATAGCCGAGCGCCCGGGTCAGCACGCGTTTGACGTTGCCATCCAGAATGGCCACGCGTTCGCCAAAGCACAACGACGCCACCGCTGCCGCAGTGGAGCGGCCGATGCCCGGCAGGGATTGCAGCTGCTCGGCGCTGCGCGGAAAGGCGCCACCGTGCAGGGCCACCACCGCCTGGGCGCAGCGGTGCAGGTTGCGGGCCCGGCTGTAGTAACCCAGCCCGCTCCATATTCCCAGCACATCGTCCAACGGCGCCGCCGCCAGGGCCGCCACATCCGGAAAGCGCGCCAGGAAGCGACCGAAATAGTCCAGCACCGTGACCACCTGGGTCTGCTGCAGCATGATTTCGGACAGCCAGACGCGGTAGGGGTCGCGCGTGTTTTGCCAAGGCAGGTCGTGCCGGCCATGGGCTTGCTGCCACTGCACCACGCGCGCGGCCAACCCGGCACTCATGGTTTCTGGCACAGCGGGCAAAAGAAGGTGGAGCGCTGCCCCTGGCGCAGCGCCTTGATGGGTGTGCCACAGACGCGGCAGGGCTGGCCCTCGCGGCCGTAGACCATGGCTTCAAGCTGGAAATAACCCGCTTCGCCGCTGGCACTGGAGAAATCCCGCAGCGTGCTGCCGCCTTTGGCCACGGCGCGCGCCAGCACCTCGCGGATCGCGGTGTGCAGCCGCGCGGCGCGGGGCCGGCTCAGTTTGGCTGCGCGCACGGTGGGCCGGATGCCGGCCAGAAACAGCGCCTCCGAGGCGTAGATGTTGCCCACCCCCACCACCAGGTCGCCCGCCAGCAACACCTGCTTGATGGCGGCCTGGCGACGCTTCAGGCCGGCCTGGAACGCGGCCAGATCGAAGCCTCCGGCGGACGCGTCCAGCGGCTCCATGCCCAGTCGGCCCAGCAGCTTTTGCGCCACCGGGTCATCCTCGGCGCTGGCGTAGACCACGGCGCCAAAGCGGCGCGGGTCGTGCAGGCGTAGCGTGCCCTGGCTGGTGAGCAGATCAAAATGGTCGTGCGCGCCCGGGGGCGGCAGGGCCGGAGCAAAGTTCAGGCTGCCCGACATGCCCAGGTGCAGCAGCAGCAGGCCCTGGTCCAGGTCCAGGTCCAGCAGCAGGTACTTGCCGCGCCGGCGCACACCGCGCACGGTGCGGCCCGCCAGCGCCGCCACCGGGTAGCCCAAGGGCCAGCGCAAGGGCTTGCCCAGGCGGGCCTCCAGCACCCGGGCACCCGCGATACGGGCGGCAAAGCTCAGGCGGGTCACTTCGACTTCGGGTAATTCAGGCATCACAAACAATCAGGGCTGGCATGGATTATTATGGTCTGATGCGTATTGCCCCCCGTTTTACACTGTTGGCCCTGCTGCTGGCCGCGTTTGGCGCGAAAGCTCAGGCCCCTGGCGTGCCGGCAGCGGCAGCTACTGCACCAGCACAAAGCTCGGCGCTCGATGGCCCGCTGTTTTACCAATTGCTGCTGGGTGAACTCAACGCCAACGGTGACGAGCCGGGTGCGGCGTTTTCGCTGATGCTGGACGCCGCCCGCAAGACCGGCGACCCGCGGTTGTACCAACGCTCGGTGGAGATCGCACTCAAGGCCCGCTCGGGTGACTCTGCGCTGCAGGCCGCGCGCGCCTGGCGACAGGCACTACCCAACTCGCGTGAAGCCAACCGCTACACGCTACAAATCCTGATCGGCATGAACCGGCTGGCCGAGACGGTAGAGCCGCTCAAGCGCGAAATTGCCAACGCTGAGGCCAAAGACCGGGCGCTCGCAGTCACCGCTATTCCGCGCTACTTTGCCCGTGCCAGCGACAAAAAGGCGGCAGCCCAGGCGGTGGAGCAGGCACTGGCCGAGTACTTGAGCACCGCCGCCATCGGCGTGGCCGCCTGGACCACCATCGGCCGCCTGCGCATGGACGCTGGCGATGGCAGCGCTGCGCTGGACGCCGCGCGCAAAGGGCAGGCGCTCGACGCCAAAGCAGATGGACCGGCCTTGCTCGCGCTCGCACTGATGACCGCCAAGCAGCCTGGGGCTGAAGTCCTGGTGAAAAAATACCTGGATGGCAAGCCGCAGCTTGAGGTCCGCATGGACTACGCCCGCGCCCTGATTGATGGGCGGCGTTACCCGGAGGCGGCCAGCCAGCTCGACTTGGTGACCACCGAGCGACCTGAACTCGCCGAGGCCTGGCTGATGCGCGGCGCCCTGGCGCTGGACGACAACCAGCATGAGCTGGCCGAAACCTGCTTCAAGCGCTACGTGGCGCTGATACCCGCACGCCCTACTGGCACCCAGCCACGTGCGGCGGATCGGGGTCTGGCGCAGGCCTACCTGTCGCTGGCGCAGATCGCAGAGAAGCGCAAGGATATGGCGCAGGCGGAAGTCTGGTTGGCGCGCATTGAAAACCCGGATGACCTGCTCAATGCCCAAATGCGTCGCGCCAGCATGCTGGCACGTCAAGGCAAGCTTGATGAGGCACGCCGGCTGATTCGCAGCCAGCCTGAGAAAACCGTAGCCGAAGCACGTCTCAAGCTCAATGCTGAGGTGCAGCTGCTGCGCGAGGCCAAGCAATACCAAGCCGCCTACGACCTGCTCTCAGACAGCCTGAACCGCTTTCCCGGCGACGCCGACCTGACCTACGATTTGGCCATGATGGCTGAGAAACTTGGCAAGTTCGCCGAGATGGAGCGCTTGCTGCGCAGTGTCATTGCCAGCAAACCTGACTACCAACACGCTTACAACGCACTGGGCTACTCCTTGGCTGAGCGCAACCAGCGCCTGCCCGAAGCGCGCCAACTGATCAAGAAGGCACTGGAGCTGACCCCGGACGACCCATTCATCACCGACAGCCTGGGCTGGGTCGAGTTCAAAAGCGGCAACTTGCCCGAGGCCTTGCGCATTCTGCAAGGCGCCTACAAAGCCCGACCGGACGCCGAGATAGCGGCCCATTTGGGCGAAGTGCTGTGGGGCCTGGGGCGGCGTGAGCAGGCCCTGAGCGTCTGGCGTGAGGGCCTGGCCCTCAGCCCTGACAACGACACCCTGCGGGAAACCCTCAAACGCCTGCGCGTGAAACTGTGAGGCGACTCCTGCGGCTGACCGGAGCGCTCCTAACTGCTATTTTATTTATAGCATCTTGCGCCGCGCCCACAAGGCCCGGCGCCATGAATGGCAGTGACGCATCACCGTGGCGCGGCAGGCTGGCTATCCGGGTCGAATCGGAACCGGTACAGGTTTTTTCCGCTGCCTTTGAGCTCAGCGGCAGCGCCTCGGCTGGGGCGCTCACCCTGTTCACACCCTTGGGCACCACCGCCGCCGCCTTGAGCTGGACGCCTGAGGGCAGCACCCTGCGCAGCCCTGCGGAAGTGCGGCAGTTCGCCACACTGGCGGCGCTGATGCGGCAGACCTTGGGCGCAGAGCTGCCCATCACCGCCCTGTTTGGCTGGTTGGCCGGCGACACCGCCGCTTCGGCCGGATGGCAGGTCGACTTGTCAGAGCGACCCAAAGGCCGCATCACGGTGCGCCGCCAGTCACCATTGCCAATGGCCGAATTGCGCGTGGTGCTGGACCAATAAAGGCACAAAGACCCGACCAAAACCCATGCAGTGCCTCTACGACCTCAGCGCACCCGCCAAGCTGAACCTTTTTTTGCACATCACCGGCCGCCGCGCCGATGGCTACCACCTGCTGCAGTCGGTGTTCATGTTGATCAACTGGTGCGACACCTTGCACATGGACCTCCGGGCCGATGGACTGATCAGCCGGGAGGACCTAGGCGCCCCCCTCCCCGCCGACGATCTGGTGCTGCGAGCCGCGCGGGCGTTGCAAGCTGCCAGCGGATGCGGCTTTGGCGCTCACATCGGCATTGAAAAAAGTATCCCGGCCCAGGCCGGCATGGGCGGTGGCTCGTCGGACGCTGCCACCACGCTGCTCGCACTGAATCGGCTTTGGCAACTCGACTGGCCGCTGGCCCGGTTGTTGCCTATCGGTCTGGCCTTGGGGGCCGATGTGCCATTTTTTCTGGGAGGCCACAATGCCTGGGTCGAAGGCATTGGCGACATCATGACCCCGATCACGCTGCCGTCAGCCAATTTTTTAGTGGTGAAGCCCACTGCCGGGCTACCCACCCATGCGATTTTCTCGGACCCGGCGCTCAAAAGGGACAGCGACGCTGCTATACTTTCAGGCTTCTCTGCGAACCCGTTCGGTTTCGGTCGAAATGACTTGCAGAGCGTTGCGCAGAGGCTTTGTCCAGGCGTCACGCAAGCCCTCGATTGGCTTGCTTCGCTGGGGCTCAGCGGCCGGATGACCGGCTCGGGCAGCGCGGTGTTTGCGCATCTTGATCAAGCTTTACAGGCATCAAGCGCGCCGACAAAGGTACAGACGCGGGTGTGCAGCAACCTGGAGGTTCATCCTCTATCGGGCTGGGCGCCAGCGGGAAAATTGACGGTGGGTGGTGAATAGCCACAAACCTGTGTAGGGGAGTCGCCAAGTTGGTTAAGGCACTGGATTTTGATTCCAGCATGCGAAGGTTCGAATCCTTCCTCCCCTGC
>CAJAXU010000034.1 GCA_903948045.1 uncultured beta proteobacterium
AGGAGCTGCAGCAGCTGGCAGCGGTGTTTGGCATGGTCAAAAGCAATTACGTCGAGCCCGTCGACGACAAAAAGCTCATCACCGATGCCATCGTCGGCATGGTGTCCAGCCTGGACCCGCACTCGCAGTACCTCGACAAGACGGCGCTCAAGGAGTTCAACGAGGGCACCACCGGCAAGTTTGTCGGCGTTGGCATTGAAATCGCCATGGAAGAGGGCCTGGTCAAGGTGGTCTCCCCCATTGAGGGCTCGCCGGCACACCGTGCCGGCCTCAAGCCCGGTGACCTGATCAGCAAAATTGACGACACCCTGGTCAAGGGGCTGACACTCAGTGAGGCCGTCAAGCGCATGCGCGGCGAGCCCAACACCAAGGTGATCCTGACCATTCTGCGCAAGTCCGAAAACCGCAGTTTCCCGGTCACCATCACACGCGACGAAATCCGCACCCAGTCGGTGCGCGGCAAACTGATCGAGCCCGGCTATGGCTGGATCCGTGTCAGCCAGTTTCAGGAACGCACGGTGGAAGACTTCGCCCGCAAGGCCGAAGAGATCTACAAGCAAGACCCCCAACTTAAGGGCCTGGTGCTTGACCTGCGCAACGATCCGGGCGGTTACCTTGATGCCGCGGTTGCGCTATCGGCGGCCTTTTTGCCAGAGAATGTGACCGTGGTCTCGGCCAATGGGCAGCTACCAGAGAGCAAGTTCATCTACAAGGCGGCGCCCGAGTTTTACCAGCGGCGGGGTGGCTCTGATCCACTGAAGCGACTGCATGACGCGACCAAAGGCGCGTTCAAGACGGTGGCGCTGGTGGTGCTGGTCAACGAGGGCTCGGCCTCGGCCAGCGAGATCGTCGCAGGCGCGCTGCAAGATCACAAACGCGCCACGCTGATGGGCAACCAGACCTTCGGCAAGGGGTCGGTCCAGACCGCAGTCTGCCTGGACCCAGCCTTTCGCATGGACAACTGCCCCAGTGCCGGCCTCAAGCTCACCACCAGCCGCTACTACACGCCCAGCGGCAAGTCGATCCAGGCCAAAGGGATCGTGCCCGACGTCATGGTCGATGAAACCGAAGAGGGCAACCTGTTTGCGGCGCTGCGCACCCGTGAGGCTGATCTGGAAAAGCACCTGGGCAGCGGACAAGGCGCTGAGGTGAAAGACCCAGCCCGTGAAAAAGCGCGGGAAGAAGCCCGCAAAAAACTCGAGGACGAGATGAAGAAGCCAGTGGCCGATCGCAAGCTACCCGAGTATGGCTCCGACAAGGATTTCCAGCTGATCCAGGCACTCAACCAGCTCAAGGGACGCCCCGTCTTGGTCAGCAAAACGCTGACGGTACGCAAGGAAGAGAAGAAAGAAGACTGACCGCCCATGACGGACGACCAGCTGCTGCGCTACTCGCGCCACATCCTGCTCGATGAGATCGGGATCGAAGGGCAGGAGCGCATTCTGGCCAGCCGGGTGCTGATGGTAGGCGCGGGTGGGCTGGGCTCGCCGGTGGCCCTGTATTTGGGTTCGGCCGGCGTCGGGCACCTCACGGTGGCCGACCATGATGTGGTCGACCTCACCAACCTACAGCGCCAGATTGCCCACACCACCGACCGCATCGGGCAGGGCAAAGCCAGCTCAGTGCATGCGGCTGTGGCGGCCCTGAATCCAGACGTCACGGTCGTGGCACTGCCCCTGCGGGCCGACGCTGCCTTGCTGGACCGAGAGGTGGCACGGGCTGACTTGGTGCTGGACTGCTGTGACAACTTCGCCACCAGGCACGCCATCAACGCCGCCTGCGTCAAGCACCGCAAACCCTTGGTGTCGGGTGCGGCCATCCGCTTTGACGGCCAGATCTGCGTCTACGACCCACGTGCGGACGATTCGCCCTGCTACGCTTGTGTCTTTCCCCCCGATCACGATTTTGAGGAAACCCGCTGCGCCACCATGGGTGTGTTTGCGCCGCTGGTGGGCATCATCGGCGCCATGCAGGCGGCCGAGGCACTCAAATTAATCAGCGGCGCGGGCCAGCCGCTGACGGGGCGTCTGTTGATGCTGGACGGTCGGGCCATGTCATGGCAAGAGCTGCGCTTGCCACGCAATCCGCAATGCACCGTGTGCGGCACCCAGCCTTGAAACTGGCGCGCCACCTTGGCAGCGAAGGAAGCCACCTCATCCTCTGCCAATTCAGCGGATTGAGGGAATTTCATGCTGTTAGACTTGGTTTCAACAGCTTGCTTTGCCCCTCGCTGCTGCCCTGTCCCGGCTTCAACCAACGTGATAACCCATGATCAATCTGCGTGATTTGCACCTGGAAGGCGCCCTCGCATTGCTGGGGCACGACCAATCAAGCCGATTGCCTGAGCCAAGTACGTCGCCCTTGGCGTTTCTGCAGAGTGTGGTTGACCAGCTGTGTGAGCTGTCACTGAAAGATCCACTGACCGGCCTGGCCAACCGACGTCATTTTCGGCACGTACTGGGCCGTGAAATCGACGCGGTCGCGCGCTCCGGCGAGCCGGCCCTGTTGCTCATGCTTGACATCGACCACTTCAAGAAAATCAATGACACCCACGGCCATCCGGCGGGCGACCAGGTGCTGCAAGCCATCGCGCAGTGCCTGGTAAATTGTGTGCGACCCATGGACACGGTAGCCCGTTATGGCGGCGAGGAATTCGCTGTGATTCTGCCGTCTTGCGAGGTCGCCTTCGGCCATATCGTGGCAGACCGGATCCGTGAAAATATCCAATCCCTGCGCATTCCACTGGTCAGCCGAACCGAACTACAAGTGACGGTCAGCATTGGCGGCGCCTTCGCTCCCGAGTGGATCCGCTCTACCACGGCACTATGGACAGACCGCGCCGACCTGCAGTTGTACCGGGCCAAATCAGAAGGGCGCAACCGGGTTTGCATCGACGCACAACAGGAAATCTCGGTCAGCGCAGAAGAAAAAAATCTATTGTTTGGGCACCTTTCGCTCGGCGATGCCGCTTGGATCGAGAGTGTGGCCAATGATGCACCGGGCGAAGCGCCGCGGGCAGCGCAATGAATAAGGTGAATTGACGATGACCGATGTGCTGAACCCTCCCAAAGACCTGCCTGCGGCCAGTCCGTCCCGACCCAAGCCCATGGGCAAGGTGTTGGCAGTGACCAGTGGCAAGGGCGGTGTGGGCAAGACCTTCGTGTCAGCCAATCTGGCGGCAGCCCTGGCCAAACGCGGCAACCGCGTGCTGGTGCTGGATGCCGACCTGGGGTTGGCCAACCTCGACGTGGTGCTCAATCTCTACCCGAAACTCACGCTGCACGATGTGTTCACGGGCAAAGCCAAGCTCGAAGACGCTATCGTCCGCGCGCCCGGAGGCTTCTCCGTGCTACTGGCCGGCTCTGGCATGGTGGAGTACTCGCGGCTGAGCACTGAGGTGCGCGACGATTTTCTTCGCATCATGAATGGCCTGACGCCGCACTACGACATCGTGCTGCTCGATACCGGTGCCGGCATTTCCGATGTCGTCCTGTTTGCGGTGTCGCTGGCCTCAGAGGTGCTGGTCGTCGCCACGCCAGAGCCAACCTCCCTGACCGACGCCTATGCCACCATCAAGGTGCTGGCCGGGCAACAAAAACGCCAGAACATCCGGATCGTGGTGAATCAAACCGCGCGCCTGGGCGACGGGCGCGCCATCACCGCGCAATTGCAACAGGTACTGGACCGCTTTGTACCCAGTGAACCGGGCCGGCAATTGCGCCTGATCCACATGGGTGACATTCCCGCCGATCCCCAAGTACGCCAGGCCATCATGCGGCGCCAGTTGCTGATGCAGTCCATGCCGGGCAGCCCTGCCGCGCTGGCCGTTTCTCAGCTGGCAGGCAAGCTGCAAGAAGCCATCATGCGCTGATGATCCAGCCCTCCAGCGGGTCCAGCCCAGCCGGCAAGCCGTAGCCTAGGTCGCCCTGCTCCCGCTGGACCTGAGCCCAGGCTGCTTGCAGCAGGCACAGCACGGCGTCCAGTGAATCCCCGCTGGCATCATCCACCAGCACATCGCGTTGTGCGTGCGTCAGCTTGAGTTGCAAGTCCAGTCGGGTTCGACCATTTTCCAGCCCGGTAATGAGGTCTTTGCGCGCAATCAGGCGTTCGGGCGTCTGTTTGGCCCGGTCATCGCTCTTGTAGCTGCGCGAACCCAGCAGCTCACGCGCGAGCAGACCCGGATAGGCCTCCAGCGCGACGCGCCGGGGCTGCCCGTCGCCAAACCGGTCGATCGGATCGCCAGGGTGCAAACCCGGCAGGCACACCCCCGCAGCCAACAGGCGCGGCACACCGGCATGCAGCATGAACGCCACCGGCGGATTCACCCATTTCATGGAGGGACTTGATCCGGCAGGCCGATCAGTCGCTCGATGGGCAAACTTGCCGCCAACCGGGCGCTGCGCGCAAAAAGCGGCAAAGTGCTGGCGAATGTCTGGACGGCTCAAGCCAGCGTAATGCCGGATGCACGGCTCCCACTGCAAGGGCCAACCCAGCTCCTGCACCAGTTCACGCGGCAGACCAAAGGGCAGGTCAAAGCCGCCCACCCAGGACAGTGGCTTCTGCAACCAGGCGCTAAACGCATCGAGAGACTCCAGCCGCTCCAGCCCGCTCAGCTGAACGCGGCCCCCCTGCTGGCTACCGTGGGCGAGCACGATCGGCTTGCGGCGCGAGGGACTGCTGGAAAAGTCGCAGCCGACCAGGTCAGCATGCTGCGGCGCGCCGCGGGACGGCGGCACGGGGCTACCGGGGCCCAAAACCTCAGGCGCGACCGATGATGCTGGCGGTGGCCATCAGCTCCTCCAGCAGCGCCAATGACACCTTGCCGGAGACTGAATAGGGGTCGAGCTCGGGCTTTTCTGCATATTTGAGCAGGATCGAGGCGTTGATGCGCGACATATTGACTTGCCCCATGGTCCAGCCGCCAAACCGCCGCTCGGGGATTTCTTCATAGTGCAGCAGCACCACATCTTTGTGCCGCGAATCGCGCTGGATATGGCCATAGAGCTCACTGACCGGCATGCGCCCGCCCTCGATCGCCTGCAGAAAAATGCCGCCGCCGTAGCACAGGATGCCGGTGATGCCACATTCGGGGTTATGTAAACGCGATTGCGCCAGGATCGTCTCGATCGCGTCCGGGCTGGTATCAATGGCGCGACTGGCATAAAGTAAACGGACCAACATGATCAGCTCTTCCTGGGTAAAAGTGACAGAAACTCGCGCCGCAGGTTGGCGTCTTTGAGAAAACTGCCACGCATCACCGAATTGATCATCTTGCTGTCGACATCCTTGACGCCGCGCCATCCCATGCAAAAGTGGGTCGCCTCCATCACGATCGCCAGCCCGTCGGGCTGCGTTTTTTGCTGGATCAGGTCTGCCAGTTGCACCACGGCTTCTTCCTGGATCTGCGGGCGGCCCATGATCCACTCGGCCAGCCGCGCGTACTTGGACAGACCGATCACATTGGTGTGTTCGTTGGGCAGCACACCAATCCAGATTTGACCGATCACCGGGCACAGATGGTGGCTACAGGCACTTCGAACCGTGATCGGGCCGACGATCATCAGCTCATTGAGGTGCTCGGCGTTGGGGAATTCGGTGACCGTCGGGCTCTTGACATAGCGCCCGCGAAACACCTCATTGAGGTACATCTTGGCCACGCGGCGTGCCGTTTGGCCGGTGTTGTGGTCGTTATCGGTATCGATCACCAAGCTGCCGAGCACCGCTTGCATTTTGCTTTCCACCTCATCAAGCAGCTTTTCCAATTCACCGGGCTCGATGAAGTCGGCAATGTTGTCGTTGGCGTGGAATCGGCGGCGAGAAGCCAGCAGCCGCTCCCGGATTTTTACGGAAACAGGCGTTCCCTCATCTGCGTCGGTCTGGTTCATTCGGCTGGTCGTTGGCATTAACATGGACAAATGGTACCAGTCTTTGCCTTGTAGGGTTTTTCGGCTCCAGCCCTTGCTGTGCGGTCATTGTTTGCTATTTATTCAGTAGCGATTGCCGGTGAGGAACAGCGCCAGGCGCATCAAGCCAAAGGCCACGCGATCCAGCAGGCGCAAGCGCCAAGACCGGTCAGCGTAGGTTTTGGGGTCGACCCGCACGCCGCCTTGTTCTATTGCCTGCTCCAGTTGGGTTCGCAGTTCGCGTGCAAAAGCCGGGTCCTCCACCACCACATTGGCCTCCCGCGCGAGCAACAGGCTCAATGGGTCAAGGTTAGATGAGCCCACGGTGGCCCAACGGCTGTCAATCACCGCCACCTTGGCGTGCAAGAAACTGACCGAATACTCATGGATTTCAACCCCGGCCGCCAACAGGACACCATACACGGGGCGGGCGGCATGGTACTGCATGAAATACTCGTAACGCCCCTGCAACAGCAGGCGCACCCGCACGCCCCGGCGGGCCGCATGGATCAGGCTACTGCGCAGTTTGCGTCCAGGCAAAAAATAGGCATTGGCAATGATGATTTCCTGGGTCGCCTCACCAATGGCTTTTCGGTAGGCCCGCTCGATCTGGGTCCGATGGCGCAGGTTATCGCGCAACACCAAGGCTGCGCGGACCTCACCCGCCGCACCAGGCGCTACCGCGGCGGGTGAGGTCCGCTGGCTCGGCCGAGCCAACGCCACGGCCTGATGCAGGGCCTGCCAAGTGGCACGCAAGTCGATCTGCTGCGCCGTTCGAACCGCTTGCAGGCGCCACCAAAACTGCGCCAGAACGGCATGCACCTCCTGCACCAGCGGCCCGGTCACACGCACCGAAAAGTCAAGGCGAGGCAGACTCAGTGCGCCATGGTTGGGGTCAAAAAAATCGTCCAGCACATTGACGCCGCCGCAAAAGGCCACCTGCCCGTCCACCACGCACAGCTTGCGGTGCAGCCTGCGCCAACGGCTCGGAATCAGCAGTCCAAACCGTCCCATCGGGGCAAAAATCCGCCAGACCACACCCGCAGCCTGGAACCGGCTGCGCCAGTGCTGATCCAGCGCTGGGGTACCAACGCCATCCATCACCAGGTTGACCACCACCCCACGCAAAGCGGCCCGCTCCAGAGCGGCCGCCACCAAAGCACCGCTGCCCTCCCCATTGAAAATGTAGGTTTCCATGCGCACTTCGTGCACACTGGCGTCAATCGCTTCGATCAGTGCAGGAAAGAAAGCCTCGCCGCCTTGAAGCAACTGAAGCCGATGTCCGAGCTGAAGTTGCGCCATGCCTGGTTCCGCTCACTCGGGCAAACCAAACTCAGCGATCAGAGGCAAGTGGTCGGACATCTGGCCCCAGATCCGGCCGCGCGGCACGTGGACCGGCATGGGCACCAAACCGCGGGCATACACGTAGTCCAGCTGCACCAATGGCAAGCGCGAAGGGAACGTGGCCTGCCCCTTGCCGGCATAGGCCGTCAATTGCGATTGCGCCAGCGCCAGCTGGACCTGGTTGCCCCAGTCATTGAAGTCACCGGCCACGAGCAAGGGCGCCTCAGGCGGAATTTCACGGCTGATAAAACG
>CAJAXU010000035.1 GCA_903948045.1 uncultured beta proteobacterium
CGGTAGGCGTCCATCAGGTGGATCAGGGTGACAAACACAAACAGCGGCGCCATGTGCGGCAGCGTGACGTAGCGCAGGCGTTGCCAGGCGTTGGCGCCATCAATACGGGCCGCCTCCAGGCTGTCCTGCGGCACCGACTGCAGCCCGGCGTAAAACACGATGAAGGCAAAGGGCACCACGTGCCAGATGCCGTACAGGATGATCAGTAGCCTGGCCGACCAGGCCTGCGCCATCCAGAACAGCGTAATACCAAACTGCGACAGAAAATAAGGCACCAGGCCGTTGTCGCGAAACAGCCACTTGATCGCCAGCGCACCGACCACGGGCGTGATGATGAAGGGCAAGAGCGAGGCGCTGATGTAGAGGGGCCGCCAGCGCTGCCCCACCTGGTTCACACCCAGCGCCAGCGCAAAGCCCAGCAGCAGCACAAACGGGGTGGTGGCAAAGGTGTAGAGCAGGGTGAAGCGCAGCGCACCGAGAAATTCGGTGGCGCGTTGCGGCACAGCCGCAGCGGCCGTGCCCCCGGCGTCGGGCGGGGCACCGCTGCCGGCCTGGTCGCCGTCACCGGTCTCCAGGCCCAGCACCTTGCGGAAATACTCCAGCCCGACAAAGCGGCACACGGTGACCGCTCGGCCGTCGGGACCGAGCACCGCGCGCTGCGTCACCACCTCCTTGGTGCCAAACGGACTTGACTCCGTCACGGTGACCACCTCCATCTGCATGGCGCAGCTGCGCACCGACAGATAAAAAGTGACCGCCAGCGGCAGCGCCAGCAGCAGCAGCATCAAGACTGCTGAGGGCGCGACAAAGCGAAGAAAGGTGGAGAAGCGCACGCGACGGGTCTTACTTCAGGAAGCCTTTTTCAGCGGCAGCTTTGGCATAGGCCGTGGCTGCAGCATCCAGCGCCGCTTTGGGTGTCATGGCACCGGTCATCACGTCAGGGATGATCTTGCCAATCTCGCCATGGGCCAAACCAAAGTAAGGCTCCGAGGGCCACTGCGGCGCACCAGCCTTGGCCGAGGCCGCGACACCGGTGGCAAAGCGCGTGGGCTTGTAGCTTGAGCGCACCCAGATCGTCAGGTCATTGCCCTTGGCCGTGGTTTCCTCGTCCAGCGCCTCCATCAGCACCTGGAACACCGTCTCGCGGTCGCCACCCAGGTTCTTGGGCATCACCACGCCGTCCCACCACAGGTGGGTGGCCGACTTGCCGCCCGCCATCACTGCCGGGGCCGCCGTGAATTCCATCTTGCCGACGATTTTGGAAGCCGCCGGGTCGTCCATGCGCGAGGCGCGGCTGGCCCACAGCACGCCCATGGCGGCCTTGCCCTGCTGGTACTGGTTCATGACGTCATCCGAGCCCGAGGCCAGGTAATTGGGCGTCATGTAGGCGGTCATGGCCTTCATGGTTTCCAGCGCCTTCACGCCAGCGTCGCTGTTGAAATCAGGCGCAGCCGAGCCGGCCTTGAAAAAGCGGCCGCCGTAACCGGCAAAGATGTTGCTGAACTCGGTGGCGCTGTCCCAGCCCTTGGCAAAGGTCTGGGCAATCGGGAACTCGATGCTGGGCTCTTTTTCCTTGAGGGTCTTGGCCGCAGCCATCATGTCAGCATAGGTGGCGGGCACCTTGATGCCGTGCTTGTCGAACAGGTCCTTGCGGTAGAACAGGTTTTGTGCGTTTTGCATGAAGGCAATCGCCATCACCTCGCCATTCACCTTGACCAGCATGTTGTCTTCAATCTTGTACTTGGCCTTGTACTTGTTAACCAGGTCGGTCATCGATTGCAGCTGGCCGGCGCTTTGCAGCTTGGTGAAGGTGCCCATGGACACCACGGCGCCATCAAACGCCGACTTGCCACTGGAGCCGAATGCCTGCAGGGTTTCGGTTTCGTTTTGCGGCGAAGGCACCAGCTTGTACTGGACCTTGAGCCCGCCACGCGTGCAAGACTCCATCTCCTTGGCAATGTGGGTCAATGCCGGGAAGGTGTTGCCGACAATGTTGATTTGGCCGGGCTTGGCATCCGTGAGGTTGTCGCAGCGGGCATGCGACAGGCCAGGCAGGGTGGCCAGCAAAACCGCTGTTGCCAGCAGGGTACGGCGCAGGGTACGTTGGGTCATGACATTCTCCAAAAAGAGCCGGGGGGTTAATTGGCTTGCAGACGCAGCCGGTTCTGCGTCTGGCCATCAAACAAGTGACACCGCTGGGCGGTGACGGCAAAGCCGGTGGGCTCACCGATGCGGGCGCGGTAATCCTTGCCGGCGCGCGCGGTGACCACCTGCTCGCCCAGGCGGACCATGATCAACGTGGCGTCGCCGGTGAGCTCGAAGCTGAACACCTCGGCGCGAATCTGGGCCGTCTCCGGGCTGGTGACTGCCATGTCCTCGGCGCGCACACCCAGCACCACGTTGTCGCGGCTGAGGGCGCCGAAGCCCGGCACACGCACGCCCGGCGCCTCAAACACACCGTCGCGCACAGCGCCCGTGATCAGGTTCATCGACGGCGAGCCGATGAAACCGGCCACAAACAGGTTGGCCGGTTCGTTGTAGATCACCTCGGGCGTGCCGATCTGCTGGATCTCGGCGCGGCTCATCACCACCACCCGGTCGGCCAGGGTCATGGCCTCGATCTGGTCGTGGGTGACGTAGATGGTGGTCACACCCAATTCATGGTGCAGGTGCTTGATGTGCGAGCGCATGGTGACGCGCAGCTTGGCGTCCAGGTTGGACAGCGGCTCATCCATCAAAAATACCTTGGGCTGGCGCACGATGGCGCGCGCCAGTGCCACGCGCTGGCGCTGGCCGCCCGACAACTCTTTGGGCCGGCGGTCCAGGAAGTCGGTCAGCTCAACCTGCGCTGCCGCCTTGAGCATGGCCGGCTTGATCTGCGCTGCCGGCATGCCACGGATGCGCAGCGGAAAACTGATGTTCTCGGCCACCGTCATGTTGGGGTACAGGCCGTAGCTCTGGAACA